>NZ_JBBLYU010000002.1:300000-581746 GCF_037911135.1 Phaeobacter sp. A36a-5a
CAAGTCGCTGAACGAGATCAAAGAAGTGCTGTCGGGCATGGGTCTGCACCTTGGCATGGATGTCGAGGACTGGCCGCCGGACAACATCGAAGATCTGGCCAAGAAGTTCGAAGACAGCTTCTAAGAGATTGGGCGGCCTCTAGGGCCGCCCGAAATGCCCCGGTTGCGGGGGAAGACCCGGGCATCTGCCCCAAGGTGAGCGGCTGACACGCATCAGCCGCCTGACAAAGCAAAACGCGAAGTAAAGGATTGAAAAAATGCGTCACGCACGTGGTTACCGCCGCCTGAACCGTACTCATGAGCACCGTAAGGCCCTGTTCTCCAACATGGCCGGCTCGCTGATCGAGCACGAGCAGATCAAGACAACCCTTCCCAAAGCAAAAGAACTGCGCCCGATCATCGAAAAGATGATCACCCTGGCAAAGCGCGGCGACCTGCACGCCCGCCGTCAGGCCGCGTCCAAGCTGAAGGAAGACAAGGACGTTGCAAAACTGTTCGACGTTCTGGGCCCGCGCTACAAAGACCGTCAGGGCGGCTATGTCCGTATCCTGAAAGCCGGTTTCCGCTATGGCGACATGGCACCGATGGCGATCATCGAATTCGTTGATCGTGATCGCGATGCCAAAGGCGCCGCCGACAAGGCACGCCTGGCCGAAGCAGAAGCTGCTGCTGACGAATAAGAACTCCCGGTTTCGACCGGACCTGACCCCCGCTCTGGCAACAGGGCGGGGGTTTTTCGTTCTGCGCCCCCGTTTCGCGGGAGGCCCCCGGTTGGGGATAGGGGCCAAAGTCGCGGATTTTCCCCGGTGAATCCTACCTTGTAAAAGACGGCAGCGGTCCGCATATCCTGTTCACAAGAACAATCGGAGTCGTCATGTTTCGTGCCATCCTGACCGCAGCGGGCCTGTTTCTGGCCACTCAGATCCCCTTGACACAGGCCTTTGCCGAAACCCGCGTGCCCCAGTCGCAGGCAGAAATCTCGCTTGGTTTTGCGCCTCTGGTGAAACAGGCGGCGCCTGCGGTGGTGAACATCTATGCCAAGATCGTGCAGGAACAGCGCCGCACGCCTTTTATGAACGATCCCTTCTTCGACGATTTCTTTCGCGGCCTGTCAAAGCCGCAGCCACGGGTGCAGAACTCGCTTGGCTCCGGGGTGATCCTGTCGGCTGATGGCATCGTGGTGTCGAACTACCATGTGGTTGGCATGGCGACGGATATCCGGGTGGTGACCACCGACCGGCGCGAATATGCCGCTCAGGTGGTGCTGGCGGATGAGGCCAGCGATCTGGCCATTCTCCAGCTACAGGACGCCAAGGACCTTCCCTATCTTGAGCTGCGCGACAGTGACGGGGTCGAGGTGGGCGAGCTGGCGCTGGCCATCGGCAATCCCTTCGGCGTTGGTCAGACGGTCAGCAGCGGGATTGTCTCAGGTCTGGCGCGCAGTGGCGCCGCCACGGGGGAGGGGATTGGCTATTTCATCCAGACAGATGCGCCGATCAACCCCGGCAACTCCGGTGGCGCGCTGATTGACATCAATGGCGATCTGATTGGCATCAACACCCGCATCGTGACCCGCTCCGGCGGCTCCAACGGCATCGGCTTCGCCATCCCGGCCAATCTGGTGCGGGCTTTCATGCGGCAGGCCCACGACGGGGCCGAGGAATTTCAGCGCCCCTGGGCTGGGATGATGGGGCAACCGGTGGATGCGGATCTTGCCGCCTCGCTGGGGATGGACCTGCCGGAGGGGATGGTGATCTCCGAACTTCACCCGGCCAGCCCCTTCACCAAAGCTGGATTTGAGGTGGGAGATGTCGTTCTTGATGTGGCAGGAGAGGCTGTGAACTCCCCGTCGGAGATGGTGTTCCGCATGTCTGTTACCGGGCTCGGCGATACCGCCGAGGTCACACGTCTGCGCGCAGGCGCGCGTGAGGTGCTGACCGTAGAGATGATACTGGCCCCCGATGAACCACCCGCCAACCCGCTCAGCCTTGATGAGGGCACGCCGCTGCCGGGTCTGACCGTGGCGCGGATCAATCCGCAGTCAATCCTGCGATTCCAGCTGCCGATGTCCTCTGACGGGGTGGTGATCACCGACCCCGGCGCCTATGGCAGCCGCGTCGGTCTGCGCGCGGGCGATATCATTCTGGGCATCAACAATGAGGCGATCAAAACGCCTGCGGATGTGTCTGAGGTGCTGGGCAATATCGGTCGCTGGATGAAGGTCGATCTCAACCGGCAAGGCCAGCGGGTCTCGCTGCGCTATCGGCTCTGATCATGGCGGATCTTTTTGACAGCGGCGATGCCGCGCCCCGCCCGGATCCGCAGTCGGAGGTGAACCGCCCACTGGCGGATCGCCTGCGCCCGCAGTCGCTGGCAGAGGTGATCGGTCAAGCGCAGGTTCTTGGTGAGGACGCCCCGCTTGGGGTGATGCTGGCCTCCGGCTCGCTGTCATCGCTGATCTTCTGGGGGCCGCCGGGCGTGGGTAAAACCACCATCGCGCGGCTGCTGGCGCGGGAGACGGATCTGCATTTCGTGCAGATCTCAGCCATTTTTACCGGTGTGCCTGATCTGAAGAAAGTGTTTGAGGCGGCCAAGATCCGCCGTCAGAACGGGCAGGGCACGCTGCTATTCGTGGACGAGATCCATCGCTTCAACAAGGCGCAGCAGGACGGGTTCCTGCCGCATATGGAGGATGGGACCATCCTCCTTGTGGGGGCGACCACCGAAAACCCGAGTTTTGAACTGAACGCCGCTGTGCTGAGCCGGGCGCAGGTTTTGGTGCTGGAGCGATTGTCGCTTGCTGATCTGGAGAGGCTGACCCAGCGGGCCGAGCAGGAGCTGGATCGCGCCCTGCCGCTGACCGCGGATGCGCGGGACGCGTTGCAGGAGATGGCGGATGGGGACGGGCGCGCCCTGCTGAACCTGATCGAACAGGTCGCCGCCTGGAAGGTGGACAGCCCGCTCGGCCGCGAGGCGCTGGCCACCCGGCTGATGCGGCGGGCGGCGAAATATGACAAGTCCGGCGATGAGCATTACAACCTGATTTCCGCCCTGCATAAATCCGTGCGCGGCTCCGACCCGGATGCCGCACTCTATTGGTTTGCCCGCATGCTGGAGGGGGGCGAGGATCCCAGATACCTGGCCCGCCGCCTGACTCGGATGGCGGTTGAGGACATCGCGCTGGCCGACCCGCAAGCGCAGGGGATCTGTATCCAGGCCTGGGAGACTTATGAGCGTCTCGGCAGCCCGGAGGGCGAGTTGGCGCTGGCACAGGCAGTGATTTACCTCGCCCTCGCGCCGAAAACCAACGCCGGCTACATGGCCTATAAGGCGGCGCGGCGTCTGGCGAAACAGACCGGCAGTGCGCCACCGCCGAAGCATATCCTGAATGCGCCAACCAAGCTGATGAAGTCGCAAGGTTACGGTGACGGATATGACTACGACCACAACGCGGCGGATGGGTTTTCAGGGCAGAACTACTTTCCCGATGATGTGCCGCGCCCGGTGCTGTATCAGCCGGTTGAGCGGGGTTTCGAACGGGAGTTGAAGCGCCGGACCGAGTATTTCGCCAATTTGCGCGCCAAGCGGAACAGCTGATCCGGCTTTGCGGGCAAAGCCGGTGCCTGCGGCGCGAGTATTTGGGGAAAGGTGACAGGGTCTGCTCCGGTGCTGCAATGCTGCCATGCTTGCGCGAAACTTGACATCCACGCGCCAGCCGGCGACAGACCGTTGATGGTTTTTTCGGTTCTATATGTGGCCTTGGGCGGTGCGATCGGTGCTGCCTGCCGCTATCTGGCCGGTTTGGGGATCACCCGCCTCTTTGGGGTGGGAGAGTTCCCGGTGGCGATTCTGGCGGTGAATGTGATCGGCTCCTTTCTGATGGGCGCCTTTGTTGTCACTGCCGCCCATAAGGGTCTGACCCACCTGAGCCCTTTTGTGATGACTGGCCTTCTGGGCGGTTTCACAACGTTTTCGGCCTTCTCGCTTGAGACGGCCACCCTGATCGAGCGCGGTGCCTTTGGGCAGGCTGCGCTCTATGTGTTTTTGTCCGTGGGCCTGTCGGTCGGCGGACTGTTTTTCGGCCTGATGGCCGCCAGAGGAGTGTTCGCATGAGCGGCGTACAGATGATTACCGTCAGTGAAGACGACGCAGACCAGCGTATTGACCGCTGGCTGCGGCGGCTGTTCCCGCATGTGAGCCAGGGGCGGATCGAGAAGATGTGCCGCAAGGGCGAATTGCGTCTGGATGGGGGCCGGGTGAAGGCCAACAGCCGCGTCGCAGCCGGGCAGGTGGTGCGCGTGCCGCCGCTTGGGGCAAGCGACCTGAAACCGGCAGAGGCACCGAGCTACCGGATTTCCGAAGCGGACGCCAAGATGATCCGGGGCTGTGTGATCTACAAGGACGATGCGGTCATCGTGCTGAACAAACCGGCAGGTCTGGCGGTACAGGGCGGCAGCGGCACCACCAAACATGTCGACGGGCTGAGTGCTGCCTTGCAGTTCGACGCCGAGGAAAAGCCGCGTCTGGTGCATCGTCTGGACAAGGACACCTCAGGTGTGTTGGTGCTGGCGCGCACCCGTCTGGCGGCGCAGTCGCTGACCGCAGCCTTCCGGCATCGTGCCACGCGCAAGATCTACTGGGCGCTGGTGGCGGGCGTGCCGACTCCCTATCTGGGCGAGATCAAATGCGGGCTGGTCAAGGCTCCGGGCCATGGCAAAAGCGGCGAAGGCGAGAAGATGATCGCCATCCATTCCAACGAGGTGGACAGCACACCCGGCGCCAAACGCTCGCATACCCAATATGCCACGCTCTACCGGGTTGCCAGCCGGGCGGCCTGGGTGGCGATGGAGCCGATCACCGGTCGCACCCATCAGCTGCGCGCGCATATGGCCGAGATCGGCCATCCGATTGCGGGCGACGGCAAATACGGCGGCTCGGGGCAGGAGAACCTTGGCGATGGCTGGGGCGCGCAGCTGGGCGGCATCATCTCCAAGAAGCTGCATCTGCACTGCCGCCGCATGGCGTTTGAACATCCGGTGACGCGCAAGACGCTGTCGATCACCGCGCCCTTGCCCGATCATATGAAGGACAGCTGGGACACCTTTGGCTGGTCCGAAGATCTGGCGGCAGAAGATCCGTTTGAGAGCCTGCAATAAGGGCGCGCGTGGATGAGCCGTGACCTGCGCCTGATCCTCTTTGATGTGGATGGTACGCTGGCCGACAGCCAGGGTGCCATCACCTCGGCGATGGCGGCGGCGTTTGCCGGGGTCGGGCTGGCCCTGCCCAGCCGGCAGGACATCCTGTCGATTGTTGGATTGTCCCTGCCGCAGGCGATGGCCGAGCTGGCGCCGGGGCAGAGCGCTGCCGTCCAGGCCGGCTTGGTCGACGGCTATAAATCCGCTTATAAATCGGCCCGTCTGGCGGCGGGCGCGGGGCATTCACCGCTCTATCCCGGGGCGGCGGAGGTGTTGGCGGAGCTGAATGCCGTGCCCGAATACCTGCTGGGGGTAGCCACTGGCAAATCTCAACGTGGATTGGATGCGCTGATCGAGGCGCATGAGCTGCGGTGTTTCGTGACCCGGCAATGTGCCGATCACCACCCGTCGAAACCGCATCCGTCGATGGTGCTGCGGGCGATGGCCGACACCGGCGTGGCACCTGCGCATACGGTGATGATTGGCGATACCAGTTTTGACATCGACATGGGGCGCGCAGCCGGGGTGCATACGATTGCGGTCAACTGGGGCTTTCACCCGGCCGAGCGCCTTGGGGCGGATCATATCATCGACAGTTTCGCCGCGCTGGCGCCGCTGTTGCAGGACATCTGGAAAGACTGACGACATGAGCGAGTGGAAACAGAAACGGTTTTGGAAAGAGGTCGCCGTGGCCGAGGTCGAGAGCGGCTTTGCCATCGAGCTGGACAGCCGCCGCGTGAAGACGCCGGCCAAGGCGCCGCTGATCGTTCCGACCCGTGAGATGGGCGATGCAATTGCCGCGGAATGGGACGCGCAGACCGAATCAGTTGACCCTTTGTCGATGCCTATGACGCGTTCTGCGAATGCTGCAATCGACAAGGTGTCGCATCAACATGGCGAAGTGTCGGATATGCTGGCGGATTACGCAGATTCCGATCTTTTGTGCTATCGCGCCGAAATGCCGGTCGAATTGGTGCAGCGTCAGGCCGAGATCTGGGACCCGGCGCTGGACTGGGCTGCGGAAGCGCTGGCGGCCCGGCTACAGCCGCGCACGGGCATCCTGCATGTGCCCCAGGACCCTGAGGCGCTGCACCGTCTGCGCGGCTTAGTCCATGAAATGACACCCTTTCAGCTGGCGGCCTTCCATGATCTGGTGGCGATGTCGGGCTCTCTGGTGCTGGGGTTTGCGGCCGCACGGGGCTGGCGGCCGGCCGATGAAATCTGGGAAATGTCGCGGTTGGACGAGCTGTGGCAGGAGCAGCAATGGGGCCGGGACGACGAGGCGCAGGCCACCGCAGACCTGAAACGCACGGCGTTTTTGCACGCTAAGCGGTTCTACGATTTTTCCTGTTAGCGCAATATATTACCCAGATCGGGGCGCTGCCGCAAAAATCGTTCGCGACCGCAAAAATGTTCGCTATGCGCCCATCGAATTTCCTGATCCCACCCTTGACGTTTGTTGATGAATGCGCCCACACTCGGTCGCGAAATGGGGTCACCCTTGTTTCACCACCTATCTCCGGCATGGCTGGTGCCGGGCAAAAAGAGCCGCCAAATAGGCGGACAATCAGGAAGAGGTAAACATGAAGAATAAGGTAATTTTGGGTGCGCTGACTGTTGCTGGTCTGGCCGCCGGTGCCGCTGCGGCGGGCACGCTGGACGATGTCAAGGCCCGCGGCAAGCTGAACTGCGGTGTGACCACCGGTCTGGTCGGTTTTGCGGCGCCCAATGCCAATGGCGAATGGGAAGGTTTTGACGTTGCTGTCTGCCGCGCGGTTGCTGCGGCTGTTCTGGGCGACTCGACCGCTGTTGAATTCGTGCCGACCACCGGCAAAACCCGCTTCACCGCTCTGGCCTCCGGCGAGATCGACATGCTGGCCCGTAACACCACCTGGACCTTCAGCCGCGATGTTGACCTGAAGTTCGAATTCGTGGGCGTTAACTACTATGACGGCCAGGGCTTCATGGTTCCCAAGGAACTGGGCGTGTCCTCCGCGAAGGAACTGGACGGCGCGACCGTCTGCATCCAGACCGGTACAACCACCGAGCTGAACCTGGCGGATTTCTTCCGTTCCAACAACATCAGCTATGAGCCGGTTCCGATCGAAACCAACGCCGAAGCGCAGCAGCAGTATCTGGCTGGTGCCTGTGACGTTTACACCACCGACGCCTCCGGTCTGGCGGCAACCCGCGCGACCTTCGATGATCCTTCGGCACATGTTCTGCTGCCCGAAATCATCTCCAAAGAGCCGCTCGGCCCGCTGGTTCGCCACGGCGACCACGAGTGGGGCGATGTTGTTCGCTGGAGCCTGATGGCGCTGATCGCAGCTGAAGAGCTGGGCGTGACCTCCGCCAACATCGGTGAAATGGCCGCTGGCACCGAGAACCCGGAAATCAACCGTCTGCTGGGCGCCGAAGGCACCCTGGGCGAGATGCTGGGCCTGTCTGCTGACTGGGCGAAGAACGCAATTGCCGCTGGTGGCAACTACGGCGAAGTCTTTGCAAAGAACATCGGCGAAGACACTCCGATTGGTCTGGCACGTGGTCTGAACGCACAGTGGACCGAAGGTGGCCTGCTCTACGCACCGCCTTTCCGCTAAGATCTACTGAGGAAAGGGCGCAGGACCAACCTGCGCCCTTTTACCTCCCGACCTATCCTAACAAAAACGCTTAAGGTCTGGACGCGAGCAGGGACCCAACCCCGCCGAACAGTCGACCTATAAGCCACGGGGATCACACATTCATGTCAACTCTCACTGACCCTCCAAAGGCACAGTTTCAGCTGTCCATGTTGGTCAACGATACCCGCTATCGTTCGTTGACCTTCCAGGCGATTGCTGCGCTGGTTCTGGCCTTGGCCATCTGGTATCTGGGGAACAACCTTATTCAGAACCTGCGCGCCGCGGGTCTGAATATTTCATACGGGTTCCTCGGGGATCCATCCGGTTACGACATCAACCAGCGTCTGATCGAATACGACAGCCAGTCCAGCCATGCACGTGCTGCTGTGGTCGGCATTTTGAACACGCTGCTGGTGGCCTTTCTCTCCTGTATCACGGCCACCGTCTTTGGTGTGATCGCGGGTGTTCTGCGCCTGTCGAACAACTGGCTCGTCTCCAAATTGATGGCCGTCTATGTGGAAATCTTCCGCAATATTCCGGTGCTGATCTGGATCATCATCATTTTCACGATCATGACAGCCGTGATGCCCGGCCCGCGGGAATTCCGCGGTGACGATGCCACGTCGAGCATGGTGTTTGACCTCTTTGCCTTCACCAACCGCGGTGTCTACATCCCGATGCCCTGGTTCGAGAGCGGTCTGTTTGCCTCCACCACGATGAACTGGCTGGTGGTTCTGGCGGCACTGGCACTGTCCTTCTTCGTGATGCGCAAGGTCGAAACCAACGCGACCAAGACGCAGGAAGAAACAGGCGTGCGCCCCAATACCACATGGATTGGCCTGGGCGTCTGGCTGGTGCCGGTGCTCCTGGTGCTGTTCCTGATGGGTCTGTCCTGGGAAGTACCGGAGCTGAAAGGCTTCAACTTCACCGGCGGTATCAAAATCGGTGGTCCGCTGATCGCGCTGTGGTTCGCTCTGTCGATCTACACCGGTGCTTTCATCGCGGAAAACGTGCGTGCGGGTATTCAGGCGATCAACAAGGGTCAGACCGAAGCCGCAGCGGCACTGGGTCTGCGTCCCGGCCGGATCATGAATCTGGTGGTGCTGCCGCAGGCGCTGCGCGTCATCATTCCACCGCTGATCTCCAACTTCCTCAACATCACCAAAAACTCCTCGCTGGCGATTGCGGTTGGTTACGCCGATATCACCGCGACCCTGGGCGGCATCACGCTGAACCAGACCGGCCGTGCAATCGAATGTGTTCTGCTGCTGATGCTGTTCTATCTCACCGCATCGCTGCTGATTTCGATGGTGATGAACGTCTACAACGCATCTGTGAAACTGAAGGAGCGCTGAGACATGAGCGATACACACTCTCAAACTATCGCCTTTGTCCGCGATACGGAAATCCCGCCGGCCCCGCCGCCGGCGCGTGAAACCGGTGCCTATAAATGGATGCGAGAGAACCTGTTCTCCAGCGTTCCCAATTCGATCCTGACGCTGGCGGCGCTGGTGCTGATCTATCTGCTGCTGAGCACCACGGTTCCGTGGCTGCTGAACGGTGTATGGACCACCAACTCGCTTGCCGAATGTCGCGAGGTTCTGGATGGCAAGGTTGGTGCCTGTTTCTCGGTCCTGACCGAGCGCTGGAACCAGCTGCTCTATGGGTTCAAATATCCGGCCAGTGAATACTGGCGCCCGAATCTGGCCCTTGTGCTGCTGTTGATTGCGCTGGCACCGGTTCTGTTCTTTGACCTGCCGCGCAAGCTCTTGGCCTTCACCGCGATCTACCCGTTCCTGGCCTTCTGGCTGATCTGGGGCGGCTCGATCCTGGTGCCGATCGTTGCCTTGCTTGGCTTTGTTGCCGCCGGGTTCGTGTTCCAGAAGTACGGCAAGGGCAGCTTTGCTCTGGGGTTCTTCGGCGCGATTGTTGCAGCGGTCGTGGTCTGGAATGTCGGTGGCTATCTGATCCCGGAAGGGGCGTCTGACACCGCGATGCTGTCAGCTGTGCCCTCGCGCGATCTGGGTGGCTTCATGCTGAACATGATGCTGGGTGTGACCTGCGTGTCGCTGTCGGTGCCGCTGGGTATCGCGCTGGCACTGGGCCGTCAGTCCAACATGCCGCTGATCAAGTGGATCTGCGTCGTCTTCATCGAATTCGTGCGTGGCGTGCCGCTGATCACCCTGCTGTTCGTGGCATCGGTGATGCTGTCCTACTTCTTCCCGCCAGATGCCACCGTGGACCTGTTCCTGCGCGTGGTCATCATGATCACCCTGTTCTCCGCGGCCTATATCGCCGAAGTGATCCGGGGCGGTCTGGCCGCGCTGCCCAAGGGGCAGTATGAAGCAGCAGACAGTCTGGGTCTCGACTACCCGCAGGCCATGCGTCTGATCATCCTGCCGCAGGCACTGAAGATCTCGATCCCCGGTATCGTGAACGTGGCCGTTGGCCTGTTCAAGGATACCACACTGGTGTCGGTCATCTCGATGTTCGACCTGGTGGGCATGATCCGGGGCCCAATCCTCGCCTCCACCGAGTGGAACGGCGTCTATTGGGAACTCCTCGGCTTTGCCGCCTTCCTGTTCTTCATCGTCTGCTACGGCATCTCTCAGTACTCACAGTGGCTCGAGCGTCGTCTCGCCACCGATCACCGTTAAGGAGTTCAACATATGTCTGAACTTATGTCTGACCGCGCAATCGACCGCTCGAAAATGCAAGTGAGCGACGAGGTTGCCATTGAAATCAACAATATGAACAAGTGGTACGGCTCGTTCCACGTGCTGCGCGACATCAATCTGACCGTCAATCAGGGCGAGCGGATTGTTATCGCAGGCCCCTCGGGGTCCGGCAAATCCACCCTGATCCGCTGCCTCAATGCGCTGGAAGAGCACCAGCAGGGCAAGATCGTGGTGGATGGCACCGAACTGTCGAATGATCTCAAGAACATCGACAAGATCCGGTCCGAGGTTGGCATGGTGTTCCAGCACTTCAACCTGTTCCCGCATCTGACCATTCTGGAAAACTGCACCCTGGCGCCGATCTGGGTCCGCAAGACCCCCAAGAAGGAAGCCGAAGAACGGGCGATGCACTTCCTTGAGAAGGTGAAGATCCCCGAGCAGGCCAATAAATATCCGGGCATGCTCTCCGGTGGTCAGCAGCAGCGTGTGGCGATTGCGCGCAGCCTCTGCATGATGCCGCGCATCATGCTGTTCGATGAACCGACATCGGCGCTCGATCCGGAGATGATCAAGGAGGTCTTGGACACCATGATCGAACTGGCCGAGGAAGGTATGACCATGCTCTGCGTCACCCACGAGATGGGCTTTGCCCGTCAGGTGGCGAACCGTGTGATCTTCATGGATGCGGGTCAGATCGTGGAGCAGAACGAGCCGGAAGAGTTCTTCAACAACCCGCAGAGTGAGCGGACAAAGCTGTTCCTGAGCCAGATTCTCGGCCACTGAGCGCCGCACTAGTGTAATACGGCCAAGGCCGGGCAGATCTGCCCGGCCTTGGTCATTCTGGGTCGATGCAGGGGGCGCTGCCCCCTGACCCCCGGAGTATTTATCGGAAAGATGACAGGGGCAGAGATGCCAGGGCGCTGTGCCGCGCGTCAGCCTTGCTGGGCAAAGGCCTCGGTGCTGCCGTCTGCCCGGATCAGGAGCGTGGAGAAAGGCTCTTTGCTGTCGCCCATTTCCATCCCCGGTGAGCCAATTGGCATGCCCGGAACCGTGAGGCCCAGGGCATCAGGCCGCTCTGTCAGCAGGCGTTTGATATCGCTGGCGGGGACATGGCCTTCGATCACATAGGGGCCGAGGGTGGCGGTGTGGCAGGAGGCAAGATCATCGGAGATGCCAAGCCGGGATTTCATCTCCCAGAGCTGATCGTCAGGGATATTGCGGACCTCGGTCTTCAGGCCGGCGGCGGTGAGATGCTCCACCCATCCGGTGCAGCAGCCGCAGCTGGGGGATTTCATCACCTTAATCACCGGGTCGTTGGTGGCCGTCGCAGCCACCAGCGGTGTGGTGGCCAGCGGCAGGGTTGCAGCGGCGAGGAGGAAGGCGCGGCGGTTCATCTCAAAGGCTCCATTGCTGAGAATGCGGATCTTGGGATCATAGCGGATCTGTGGATGTTCGGCGGCATGGCTTCCCGCGTGGGAGCGACAGCATGTCACAGGATCATATCGCAGCCGCTTTTGTTGTCCTGTCACCTGCGGAGCGACCGCGCCGCGCCAGCGGCGCCATGCCCAACGGGAGCGGTTGCATATTCATGCGACCGCGGCGGGCGGGAGCGCTTATGGTCTCCCCTGGTTGAAGGGCCGCAGGAGGGCGCACAGGCTCGCCCCTGTCACGCACCAAGCAATTCGCGGGGGACGGTGAATTCCGCCACCTTGCCGCTGCTCCACGTGAGATCGGCCCAGCTGTCGATATCAAAGCTTGCGATCAGCGTCGCGCCGGTTGGGAAATCGTCAAACCGTGAATGATCCGGTGGGTGGCGGACGATGGAATGGGCAAAGGCGGCAAGGCCGGGATTATGGCCCAGGATCAGCACCCGCTTGTGTTCGGCCTCGCGCAGCACCTGAAACAGGATGTCGGCGCTGGCGTGATAGAGCCGTTCGATGAACACCGCAGGGGCGCCCAGTTCCATCAGCTCGCAGGTTTCACGGGTCCGCTGGGCGGAGGAGGAGATCACCTGATCAGGGATCATTCCGAGCTCGCGCAGCCAGGTGCCAACCGCTGCGGCGCAATGGCGGCCGCGGGTGTTCAGCGGGCGGGCGTGGTCACTGGGGGAGGAGGTGTCCCAGGCGGATTTGGCGTGGCGGGTCAGGATCAGCGTGCAGGTCATTTTATGTGAAAATACCTCATATGATGGGCGGATTGCGCCGGGATACGGTCAGCGCCTGTGCTCAGCGGGCAGGCGCGGCGGGCAAGGCAGCCGGTGGAGAGGCAGGGGGTTCCCTCGGTGCTCTCCAGGTGCCTGTGGCAGGCTGCCAGATCATAGGGGCCGCCCTCTTTCAACGCCGTGACGGGGCAGCGGTTCAGGCAGGGGCGATCCTCACAGCCAAGGCAGGGGGCCAGGGCCAGCGGGGGGGGCGGAAGATCAAAGTGGTGCGCGAAATAGAGGGCGCCGCGAAAGGAAATCATCATGCCATAGCGATCATGCACCAGCATTTGCGACGGCGATGTGAAACTGCGGCCCGAGGCCAGCGCCCAGTCCACGAAGGGCGCATAGGGGGGGCCGGTAAAGGGGTAGACCGGGATTGCGCCCCAGCTTTGCGCCAGATCACCGAGGACCCGGCTGGACCAGCGGTCGACTGGGTCTGCCCTGCCATCGTGATATTCCGGGCTGGTGACAAACCCCGGCCAGAAGGAGGGGGCGGTGCCCAGCAGGATCAGCGTTCCCTGTGGGCCGCTGTCGGTTTCGCTGCCTGTTGCGATGTCCGGTGCCGCCGCTGCGATAAAGCCCCGAAGCTGTCCGGCTGTTGGGTGAAATCCGCCATAGATATCCAGCCCAAGTGCCGCAACAGACCGTTGCAGCCTGTCATAGGTCGGTGGGGTTTCGACAGGGGTGGAGACAGGCACCGATGCAGAGCGGTCTACAAGGTCCCTGTCCGGGTTTAGGGGGCGGATCATAGGGACAGTCTAGCGCAGGTTGGCGCGTTTCCCTATGGGGATTTCGCAGCCGTAAACCCGTCGCAAAGCGAGACAGCTGGCCCGCGACGGGTGAGATCCGGCCGGTTGGCTGATGTCTGCCGCCTCAGGGACGGATCATCGAACCGGCGCCGTGATCGGTAAAGAGTTCCAGCAGCACGGCATTGGGTACCCGGCCATCAACGATGGTACAGGCCCGCACACCGCTGCGCACGGCGGAGAGCGCGGTTTCCGTCTTCGGGATCATGCCGCCGAGGATCACGCCGTCGCGGGTCATCGCTTCGACATCGGCGGCCTTCAGCTCGGTCACGACATCGCCGTCGCTGTTCTTTACGCCAGACACATCCGTGAGCAGCAGCAGCCGGTCGGCCTTGAGCGATGCGGCGATGGCGCCGGCGGCGGTGTCGCCGTTGATATTGAACGTCTCGCCGTTGGGGCCTGCGCCGATGGGGGCGATCACCGGGATCATATCCTGTTCAAAGAGATGGTTCAGCACGCTTGGATCCATTTCAGACGGGGTGCCGACATAGCCCAGATCCGGGTCGGTCGGGGTGCAGGTGATCAGATTGGCATCCTTGCCGGACAGACCGACAGCAGCGCCGCCCTGGCGGTTGATGGCCTGCACGATACGTTTGTTCACCACGCCGGAGAGCACCATCTCCACCACTTCCATCGTGGCGGCATCGGTGACCCGCTTGCCGTTCACGAAATCGGATTTGATCTGCAGCTTGTCGAGCATGGCATTGATCATCGGGCCGCCGCCATGGACGATCACCGGGTTCACCCCGACCTGACGCATCAGCACGATGTCGCGGGCAAAGGTATCCATGGCCTCGTCGCTGCCCATGGCGTGACCGCCCAGCTTGATCACGACGATGGCGCCGTCATAGCGCTGCAGATAGGGCAGGGCGCTTGAAAGGGTCTCGGCTGTGGCAATCCAATCGCGGTTCATGTCTTGTTTCTTCATCGTTGCAATCCCTGGGACGGGCCGTCCGTCGCAGACGGCGCAGGCGGCTGTGCCATGGGGATTGTGTTACGCGGTTCTGGGCGCGGTGCCAAGCGCCGGCCCTGCATTCGCGGCATTGCAGCTGTCGCAAAGGCTGCTAGGGTCGCCGCGACAGATACCGAAACGGGGCCTGCGGGCTGTGAGGTCAGAGCGGCCTCCGACACGGGCCTGAGGCCAAGGAATGGTAGCCATGCGTAAGAAAACCCTGTTGCTGACCGGTGCAAGCCGCGGCATTGGCCATGCGACGGTGCAGCGGTTCAATGCCGAAGGCTGGCGGGTGATCACCTGTTCGCGCCAGCCGTTTCCGGCGGAATGCCCCTGGGGCGGAGGTGCGGAGAATCACATACAGGTGGACCTGTCCGATCCGACCGACACGATAAACAAGGTGGGTGAAATTCAGGACCTCTTGGGTGGACAGCTGGATGCGCTGGTCAATAATGCGGGCGTGTCCCCCAAGGGTCCGGATGGCGCGCGGCTGAACACGCTGGACACAGATCTGATGACCTGGGGCAAGGTGTTCCACGTGAATTTCTTCTCGTCCGTTGTGCTGGCGCGGGGGTTGAAGGACGAATTGGCGGCGGCCAAGGGCTCGGTTGTCAATGTGACCTCGATCGCGGGCAGCCGGGTGCATCCGTTTGCGGGCGCGGCCTATGCCACCTCGAAGGCGGCGCTGGCGGCGCTGACCCGCGAGATGGCGCATGATTTCGGCCCGCTCGGGGTGCGCGTCAATGCGATTGCGCCGGGCGAGGTGGAGACCGCGATCCTGTCGCCGGGCACCGACAAGATCGTCGAGAAACTGCCGCTGCAACGGCTCGGTCAGCCGGAGGAGGTGGCGGCCGCGATCTATTTCCTGTGTTCGGGCGAAAGCTCCTATATCTCCGGTGCGGAGATTGAGGTGAATGGCGCGCAGCACGTCTGATAGCGGCTCTAATGCAGCTATCAGAGACGAAAACGCCCCCGGGATCGGCTGATCGCGGGGGCGGTTCCATGTGGCGGGCTGCGCAACAGCTGCGTTATTCCAGACCCGCGATGATCGAGCGCAGCGTGGCGATGCCGTCGCCTTTCTCCGAGGAGGTCAGCACGATCTCCGGGTAGGCTGCCGGGTGTTTGGACAGCGCCTTGCGGACCTGCTCCATGATTGCGGCGCGGTCCTTGTCCTTGACCTTGTCGGCTTTGGTCATCACGCATTGAAAGGTGACCGCAGAGCTGTCGAGCCGGGTCATGATCTCGTCATCGACGGCTTTGATGCCGTGACGGCTGTCGATCAGCACAAAGGCACGGCGCAGGGTCTGGCGACCGGAGAGATATTGTTTCAGCAGGCGCTGCCATTTCTCGACAATCGGCAGCGGCGCATTGGCGTAACCATAGCCCGGAAGGTCGACCAGATAGAGATCGGGGCCTTGGGTGAAGTAGTTGATTTCCTGCGTGCGCCCCGGCGTGTTGGAGGCCCGTGCCAGACCTTTGGTCCCGGTCAGCGCGTTGATCAGGCTGGATTTGCCCACGTTGGAGCGGCCCGCGAAACAGACCTCGATCCGGTCGGCGGGGGGCAGGCCGGACATGGCGACCACGCCTTTGACAAATTCCGACTGGCCGGCAAACAGCTTGCGGCCTTTTTCGGTCATGATTTCATCTGGCGATTCGGCCAGGGGGAACGGCATCTGCATCAGAGCACCTTTATACTATCGCCGACGCGGATCGCGCCGTCTTTGATGACCTCTGCATAGACAGCAAAGTCCTGGTGACCCCAGGTGTCGCGCAGCGTCTTGAGCGTATCTGCGTCACGCTCGCCGGTCTCGGGGTTGGTTGTGGTGGCCAGACAGCGCACGGTGCGTTCACGGACGGTCAGCACCGCCTCGCCGATCTGCACGTCGCGCCCGATCCAGGTGTTTTCTTCCCAGGCGGTGCCGGTGTCAAACCAGATGTTGCCGCGCCAGCGCTGCGGCGACAGCCCATGGCCAATGGCGGTTTCCACCGCGCGGTGAGACGCCCAGTTGCACAGGCTGATCGACGGGAAATCGCTGTCGGTCATGCCACGGCCCGGAACCCGCAGAATGCGGGTTGAGGCGGCGCGGTCCTCTGGCATCAGGGGGCGCACCCAGTCCAGAAACCGCGGCAGATCCGCCGCGTCATCGGGGCTGAAGCTGAGGTTGTCCAGCTGCGGGTGGCTCAGGGTGACCTGGCCCGTGGCCTCGTCATAGCGGGCTTCAAGCGCCATCAGCTGCGGTGCCTTGGCAACACGGCTGAAATTGGCGCAGGGCGCCCAGGCGCTGCCGTCAGCCTTGGAGGCCTCATGCGCAACCGCCCAAACGCGATCGCCGGGCAGACACTGCCCGGCGACCAAAGAGGCGCTCTCCAGCGGCTCCCGACCATGTGATTTGATCGGATGCCGCCAGATATGAGTTATGCCTTCGCTCATTTCTTTTCAGCCTTTGGCGTTTTCTTGAAGCCGGATTTGATATTGCCGAAGACATCCGGCTTGTAGCCGTGGCTGCGCATGATCAAATACTGCTGCGTGAAGGTGATGGTGTTGTTCGCGATCCAGTAGACCACCAGACCGGAGGCAAAGCCGCCCAGCATGAACATGAAGACCCACGGCATCCAGGCAAAGATCATCTGCTGGGTCGGATCGGTGGGTGCCGGGTTCAGTTTCTGCTGCAACCACATCGAGATACCGAGAAGGATCGGCAGAATCCCGATGAAGATCGTCGCCATCAGCGTGCCCTCGACCGGAGCGGCAAACGGCAGCAGGCCAAAGAGGTTCATGATCGAGGTCGGATCCGGCGCGCTCAGATCCTGGAACGGACCAAAGAAGGGCGCGTGACGCAGTTCCAGCGTCACAAAGATCACCTTGTAGAGCGAGAAGAAGATCGGGATCTGGATCAGGATCGGCAGACAGCCGGCGGCCGGGTTGACCTTTTCCTTCTTGTAGAGCGCCATCATCTCCTGCTGGAGTTTCTGACGGTCGTCGCCCGCCTTCTCCTTGATCTCCTCCATCCGCGGCTGCAGCTCTTTCATCTTCGCCATGGAGGCGTAGGATTTATAAGCCAGCGGGAAAACGAGGAGCTTGATCAGCACGGTCAGGCCGATGATCGCCCAGCCCATGTTGCCAATCAACGCGTTCAGCCAGTGCAGAACCGCAAAGATCGGCTTGGTCAGGAAGAAGAACCAGCCCCAGTCGATGCTGTCGAGGAAGCCCTCGATGCCGTCTTTCTGATAGCCGCGAATGGTCGCCCATTCCTTGGCACCGGCAAACAGCATGGTGGTGGCTGCGCTGGTTTCGCCATCGGCGACGGTGACGGTCGGCAGCACGATATCGGTCTGGTAGATGTCGCGGCGCTCATCGAATTTGGCGATGGAGCGGAACGGCTGGCCGGGATCCGGCACCAGGGTCGACATCCAGTAATGATCGGTGAAGCCGATCCAGCCGTTGGTCTCGACCGCGGTCACGGCGGCGCGGGCGCCGGTGCGGGGGTCGATCTCGAAATCGGTCATGTCGTCATAGTCGATTTCGGCCAGGGTGCCGTCGGCCATGCCGATCACGCCTTCATGCAGGATGAAGAAATTCTTCAGGTCCTGCGGCTCACCATGGCGCGCCAGGGTGCCATAGGGCGCCAGCGCCACGGTCGCGCCGGAGGCGTTGGTGACCGACTGGGTGATGGTAAAGAGGTAATCCTCATCCACCGCGATGGTGCGGGTGAAGGTGAGCCCCTTGCCATTATCCCAGCTGAGCGTGACCGGGGTGTCCGGGGTCAGGGTTGCCTCGGTATCGGCCTGCCACAGGGTGTTGGCCCCGGGCACGTCGTCGGGACCCAGCCCGGCACCGGGCGCCCAGCCGTAAAGGGCGTAATAGGCATTGGGATCACCGGCGGGGGACAGCATCTTGACGATGGCGGCACCCTCTTCCAGCGAGACGCGGTAATCCTTGAGAGACAGATCGTCGAGACGCCCGCCTTTCAGGGAAATGCTGCCGGAGACGCGCGGCGTGTCGATGGTGAGACGCGGCGCATCCGCAGCGGCCTCAGCTTCGGCGCTGACATCAGCGCCATCGGTTCCGGCCGCAGGATTGGCCGCAGCAGGCGCGGTCACGACATCGCCTGTGGCGGTTGTCTCCGCGACCACGGCGTCCGGCTGGATCTGCGGCTCTGGTGGGGGGAAAAAGATATACCACCCCAGAATCACCAGGAAGCTAAGCGCGGTTGCGAGAAGAAGGTTCTTGTTCTGATCGTCCATTGGGGACTGCCACCTCGTGTATGGAATGACAGGGTGTGGTTCAACAGAGATGCCCCCCAAAGGTCAAGCGGAATCGCCCCCATCGTGTCCTTGCGACGCGGTTGAAGGGGGATTTCGTCCGATCCCTGGCGCAATTGCCGGATCAGGGCGGCATGTCGCCACCCGTCGGGCACGGCGCGCGGCCTACGACAGCAGTTCCATGTCGTGGTGGATCAACCGGCGGTGCAGACCGCCCCGGGTGGGAGCGAGGGCGCGGCAAGGCTGCGGGAGGGCGGGACAGGGAACGGGGAGCTGGGAACGGGGAACGGGCGGGGCTGGGAGCGGGCGGGATTGAGACCGGGCGGGACTGGGCAGCGCGCGTGACTGGACCGCAAGAGACCGCGCGCCAAAGATGCCCGCAAGCATAAGGCACAAGACCCTCAGCGGCCGAGGGCGCCCGTTTTGCTGTGCCGAACCTGCCGGGGCCGAGCCGGTCGCCGGGAGTTCCTGCGCAGAACCGCCGGATCGCTGCGCCAGGACAAAGCAGAACCCGTGACTGGGCGGCGCGCGCAGACAGGGGGCAACCGAAACCAACCGAAACCAACCGGAACCAATCGGGGCCGATTGCGTAGATGGTCGCCGAAGGGCGGGGGACTGGGATGTCAGCGGATCAGCTGCTGTGGCGCCCGATACTGGGGGCCTCCTGCAGCTTTGCCTCATGGGCGGCGATCCAGTCGAGAGTCTGATCAAAGGGCATCGGACGGCCAATGCCAAAGCCCTGCACGTGATCGCAGCCCAGCTGGGACAGGAGGGCGTGTTCGCCAACGGTCTCCACCCCTTCGGCGAGGGTTTCCAGCTCCAGCCGTTCGGCCATGGTCAGGATGGCGGCAATCAGCTTTTGCTGTTCGGGGTCGCGGTCGGCCTTCATGACGAAGGAGCGGTCGATCTTGATCCGGGATACGCGGAACCGCTGGACCGCCGCGATGGAGGCATGGCCGGTGCCGAAATCATCCAGATCAATGCCGCAGCCCAATTCGCCAAGGGCGGCGATATTGCGGACGATCATGTCATCCGGGCGGTCGGTCATCACGGTTTCGAGGATCTCGACGCAGAGCCGGTCCGGGGTGAGGCCAAAACGCTCAAGCTCCCATTGAATACGCTCCACCAGATTGGCGTTGCGCAACTCGTCGGTGGCGAAATTCACACCGACCGAGGGGACATGCAGGCCGGCGGCATCCCAGGCTTTGAGCGCGGTGAGCGCGTTGTAGAGCATGATTTCGCTCAATCGTTCCATCAGCCCGGCGCTCTCCAGATAGGGCAGGAAGGACATGGGCGCGATCATCCCGCGTACCGGATGGGACCAGCGGGCCAGCGCCTCAAACCCGGAGACACGGCCGGTGTCGGTGCAGATCTGCGGCTGGAACCAGGCCTGGATCTGACCGTTTTCCAGTGCCTCGGTCACCTCGTCGATCATGTCGCCGCGCGCCTTGCTGCGCTGATCCATTTCGGGGGAGAAGGCGCGAATGCCGGAGGGGCCATTGTTCTGCGCGTCCAGCAGGGCCGTGCAGGCGGCGCCCATCCAGTCGCTGCCTGCCGGTTTCGGGCTGCGGCTATGGAGGCAGAATCCGATGGAACAGGAAATATAGAGAGAGGCACCATCAACCGAAATCGGCTCTTCGATGGCGGCCTGAAGCCGTCCGGCCATCTGGATCGAGAGTTCCAGATCCATTTGCAACACCGGTGTGAGGCAGATGGCAAACCGAGAATCGCCAATCCGGGCGACATAGTCCTGCGGGCGCAGGATGGAGATGATGCGGTCGCCACAGCGGTTGACCAGCTGATCGGCGGTTTCCTGGCCGTGGCGCTGCGCCAGCTCCTTGAAGTCATCAAGCTCAAGCACAAACACGGCCGAGCGCAGGCCGGTATCCGCGGCGCTGTCATAAACTTCCGAGATGATTTCGCTGAACCCGTCGCGCATCATCATGCCGGTCAGGCTGTCGCGTGGCATGGCGGGGCGGCGGAAATAGGAAAAGCCACCGGAGGCGACAAGAACCAGCGGCAGGCCAAGAGCAACGGCCAGCAGCGCCACCTCGCCACCCATCCAGAAAGTTGCCAGTGTCAGGGCCGGCAAAAACGCAAGCAGCGGCGGCCCCAGCAGCACCGGGGCAATCCGTTTCCTGACCTGTGTCAGCGTCTGCGACAGCATTTTTGTCATCTGTAGACCTTTCACCTACGGCATGTGGTGCTGGCTACAGATTAAGGTCGCGGTCTGACCGGCAAGTTAACGCAAATCGGGAATTTCGTCCGAATCCGTCCCCAAATCAGGTTTTTTCAACATAAGAGCGGAAAAATCGAACAGCTTGGGGTCCAGAAGATGCGAGGGGCGGGCATTCATCAAGGCCCGGAACATCACCTGACGGCGTCCGGGGCTGTTTGATTCCCACTGATCGAGGATCTGTTTCACCTGCTGGCGCTGCAACCCGTCCTGGCTGCCGCAGAGATCGCAGGGAATGATCGGATAATTCAGAGCCTTGGCGAATTTTTCACAGTCCACCTCGGCGACATGGGCGAGGGGGCGAAACACGAACAGATCGCCCTCTTCATTGACCAGTTTCGGCGGCATTGTTGCCAGACGACCCCCATGGAACAGGTTCATGAAGAAGGTTTCCAGAATGTCGTCGCGATGATGGCCGAGCACCACCGCAGAGCAGCCTTCCTCGCGCGCGATGCGGTAGAGGTTGCCCCGGCGCAGGCGCGAGCAGAGGGCGCAGAAGGTTCGGCCCTGCGGGACCTTATCCATCACGATACTATAGGTGTCCTGATATTCGATGCGGTGCGGCACGCCCATCTTTTCCAGAAACTCCGGCAGCACGGTGGCCGGAAAACCGGGCTGGCCCTGATCGAGGTTGCAGGCCAGGAGATCCACGGGCAGCAATCCCCGCCACTTCAGCTCGTAAAGCACCGCCAGCAGGGTATAGCTGTCCTTGCCGCCCGACAGGCAGACCAGCCATTTCGGCGTGCTGCCGTCCTCGCGCCGCTCGACCATGCCATATTGGTCAATCGCCTCACGGGCGTAGCGCACGATCCGTTTGCGGAGTTTCTTGAACTCCGTCGTCGAGGGGGCGCCGGCAAACAGCGGGTGGATATCGTCCAGATCATCATCAAGCATGGGCGCGCCCTAGCCGAGGATCGGCGTTTTGCCAAGGAAAAAAGGTGATCCCGGTGGGTAGCAGGCTTCTGCCCGCCGGGATCGTCAGCCGGGATCGTCAGCCGGGATCAGAAATAGGGGCGCGACGATGGCAGCCTGTCGGCGAGCGGCGGCAGGCCAATATCCCGGCGCAGATGGTTGCAGATCGGCAGCGTGCTGGCGCGTCTGCGCGGCGGGCTTTGTGCGGCAATCATCTGGCGCAGGATCGCCGTCAGGGTCCGGCGCAGACCAAGATCGGCCAGAATCTGCGCCAATGCGGCATGGGGGTCGCGGAGCGGGGTGGGAAATTGTGTAGATGTCATGCGTGTTTCCGGCTGCATGCAGACGGGTCCTTTGTTGTGAAAGATGACAGATGTGCCCAGACCATGCAGCAAAGACGGGGTCGAAGACCGGATCAAAGACAGGCGTCGACGATGGCTTCGCTAGGGGTGGTCTGGGATGGTACGATCAGATCGGGGCACATCAGTGCTGAGCCGCGATCAAGGCAGACTGGATCAGGCGCGTGCCTGTCCCGTATAGCCCGCAGGAGCACGTCGCGATTGAACAAACTTATTCATGAACAGCCCTCCTGCATCTATAGGTTGATCGTTTCAGAGCCTTAGCACGGCCCGACTGCCCCGGTTATACCGGTATTCCATACTGTGGCAGAAATGGCGCGCAGCTTTGGCGGGCATCGGCCCGGACCGGTTATCGTCGATCTGCGGTCTTGTCATGGCTGTGGTCACAGCCCGGCACCGGGTCGTAGCCATCGCCGCCAAACGGGTGGCAGCGGCCGATCCGGCGCAGCGTCAGCCATGCCCCACGGAGGGCGCCGTGTTTCTCCAGTGCCTCAAGCGCATAGGCCGAGCAGGTGGGCTGATAGCGGCAGTTGAAGCCGACCCAGGGGCTGAACAGCAGCCGATAGGCGCGCACGGGCAGGGCAAGGAGATGGGCCAGCGGGGTCATGGGAGTTAGATAGGCAGAGTTGAGCGGTATGGCAATCAGGACCGCGCCTGAGTGCGGGGACAGCGGAGCCTCCTTCCCGTGGGGAGAGGGGCCGTGTGCTGCGCCAGTTCCCTGCCGGGCAAATCGCCTTCGGAAACGATTACTTGCCGTGGATTTTCTTCAGCGCGTAGATGAGATCGTTTTGCAGATCTTCAAAGGGGCGCTCGGCGGTCTCTGTCGCGCGCCCGATCAGGACATAGTCCCAGCCGGACCGGCCATGCAGGGGCAGAATCAGCCGGGCGACTTCGCGCAGGCGGCGTTTGGCGCGGTTGCGGGCCACGGCATTGCCGACCTTCTTGGAGCAGGTAAAGCCCATGCGGATGGCATCGCCGCCGGCTTCGCTGTCCTGGCGGCGTTTGCGACCCTGCACCATCATTCCCTTGGTGCCCTGACGGCGGGCGCGTGCCGCCGCGAGAAAGTCGCGGCGTTTGGCGATCACCTCCGGGCGGGGCAGTGGGCGGTCCAAGGTATCAGATACGCAAACGGACACCGCCGGAGACCTGGTCCCTTGGGCAGCTGAGCCGTCCTTGGGGGTCTCCGGCGGTGTCATGTCCGTCTGAACAGTGCTGGGCGCGATTACGCGCTCAGCGACTTGCGACCGCGTGCGCGGCGTGCGTTCAGGATCTTGCGGCCTGCCTTGGTGGCCATGCGCGCACGGAAGCCGTGGCGGCGTTTGCGAACCAGGTTCGAAGGCTGATAGGTGCGTTTCATCGCTCCGGTCTCCAACTGTTTACATCGGGACGGCGCGGAATCGGCCACCCGGGGGTCTATCTCGAAGCCCGGTCTCTAGAAGGGAATGACCGGCGAGTCAAACCCCAAGGCGGTTGTTTTCTGCACGAAATGCAACATTTCCATGAAAACCGGGCGCTGAAGCCCCTTTAGCAGAAGATATTTGTAACAGACAGAGGCGCGCGCGCTGTTTGGCTCACTTTTTTGCAGGCAATGATCAAGCGGGCGTGAAGATATCGCCCGTGGTCTCGTACCGGGGCCATTTAGCAGGTAGCCAGAGACACAGACCCGCCGCGTCTGCGGTGCCGACCATGACCGGCCAGCCACTGGCCCAAGACAGCAGGATTTGACCACCGATGCCAGATCATCCCGAGCAGCCCGATATCGCGGAGCATTCTCCGGCCCAGCCCACCGCATCCGAATCGCGTGACAGGGCAGAGAAGAAACCGGCGCTGACGCGGTTCCTGCCGCTGACCGTGGTGCTGGTTGTTGCGGTGATCGGGGCGATGACGCTGGGCGATTACCTGACGTTTGAGACCCTGCGCGACAATCGGGTGGCGCTGATGGCGTTTCGCGATGAGAATTATCTGGGCCTCGTTGGCCTGTTTGTGCTGGCCTATGTGACAATTGTTGTCTTCTCGCTGCCGGGCGCCGCTGTGGCCTCCGTCACTGGCGGGTTCCTGTTTGGTCTGGTGGCGGGCACGCTGTTCAACGTGCTGGCAGCCACCATTGGTGCGGTTGGCATCTTTCTGGCGGCGCGCTGGGGGCTTGGAGCGATGCTGACCCACCGGCTGGAAGCGGCGGAGGGCCGCGTGCGCATCCTCAAACAGGCCCTGCGGGAAAATGAGATCGAGGTGCTGCTGCTGCTGCGGCTGGTGCCTGCGGTGCCGTTTTTTGTCGCCAATCTGCTGCCCGCGCTGGTCGGGGTGAAGCTGGTGAATTTCCTGTGGACCACGGCGGTGGGGATCATCCCCGGCGCCATCGTCTTTACTTGGATTGGCGTGGGCCTTGGTGCGGTGTTTGACCGGGGCGGGACACCTGATCTGTCGCTGTTGTGGGAGCCGTTTGTGATCGGGCCGATCCTTGGTCTGTGCGTGTTGGCGGCGCTGCCCATCCTGCTGAAGAAACGCCGTCCCGCGGCCTCCGGAAAGGACCAGTGACCATGCAAGAGCTAACCTGCGATCTTCTTGTGATCGGCGCCGGGTCGGGCGGTCTCTCTGTTGCGGCAGGGGCAAGTCAGATGGGCGCGGATGTCGTGCTGCTGGAAGGGCACAAGATGGGCGGCGACTGTCTGAACTATGGCTGCGTGCCGTCGAAATCGCTGCTGGCCAGCGCCAAGGTGGCCTATGGGCAGGCCCATGCCAGCGCCTATGGTGTCGCTGATCAGCTGCCGGTGGTGGATTACGCCGCCGCCAAGGACCACGTGCAGGACGTGATCGCGACCATCGCCCCGGTCGACAGCCAGGAGCGGTTCGAAGGGTTTGGTGTGCGGGTGATCCGCGCCTATGGACGGTTTGTCGATGATCGCGTGGTCGAGGCCGGGGAGCACCGCATCACCGCCCGGCGCATCGTGATTGCCACCGGATCCTCGCCCCTGGTGCCCCCAATCGACGGGCTGGCCGATGTGCCCTATTATACCAATGAGACGCTGTTTGACCTGCGCGAGCGGCCCGATCACCTGCTGATCATCGGCGGTGGTCCGATTGGCATGGAGATGGCGCAGGCGCACATCCGGCTGGGCAGTCAGGTCACGGTGATCGAGGGCGATAAGGCGCTGGGCAAGGACGACCCGGAGCTGGCGGCCATCGTGCTGGAGCAGCTGCGCGAGGAGGGCGTCGAGATTGCCGAAGGCGCGCAGGCGGAAACTGTCGCCTCCACCGAGGAGGGCGGCATTCGCGTCACCGCGAAGGATGGCCGGGTGTTCGACGGCAGCCACCTCCTGATGGCGGTGGGGCGCAAGGCCAATATCGACCGGCTGAATCTGGAGGCCGCCGGTGTCGAGACCAACCGCGCGGGCGTGGTGGTGGACGACAGCCTGCGCAGCAGCAACCGCCGGGTCTATGCCATTGGCGATGTCGCGGGCGGGATGCAGTTCACCCATGTGGCGGGCTATCATGCCAGTGTGATCATCCGGTCGATCCTGTTCGGCCTGCCGTCGAAGGCCAAGACCAGCCATATTCCCTGGGCCACCTATACCGCGCCCGAGCTGGCGCAGGTCGGGCTCACAGAGGCGCAGGCGCGCGAGAAACATGGCGACCGGATGGAGGTGGCGCGGTTCGACTATCACCACAACGACCGCGCGCTGGCCGAACGTCATTGCACCGGCCTGATCAAGGTCATGGTGGTCAAGGGGCGCCCGGTCGGCGCCTCTGTCGTGGGGCATCAGGCGGGGGAGCTGGTGGCGCTGTGGTCGATGGCCATCGCCAATAACCTGAAGATGAGTGGGGTCGCGGCCATGGTGGCGCCCTATCCCACCATTTCAGAAGTGAATAAACGCGTCGCAGGGGCCTATTTCTCGCCACGGCTTTTTGATAGTCCAATGGTGAAACGAGTGGTGCAATTTGTGCAGCGCTGGCTCCCGTAACGCCGGAAGGGGCTGAATGCTCAATACGCTTTCAGGCAGATTCCTGATCCTGACCACGGTCTTCGTGATGTTGGCCGAGATCCTGATCTTTGTGCCCTCCGTATCTCGGTTCCGTCTCGATTATCTGGCCGACCGTCTGGAGCGGGCGCAGATCGCGTCGCTGGCGCTATTGGCCGATGATATGCTGGACACCGAGCTGGAGGCGGAGCTTTTGGAGAATGCCGGTGTCTTCAACGTGGTTCTGCGGCGGGACGAAGTGCGCCAGCTGGTGCTGTCCTCACCGATCCCGGCGCCGATTTCGGGCACTTATGATCTGCGGATGAGCAGCCCGTTTGCACTGATCGGCCATGCCATGCAGCGGCTGGTCACGCCGGAAAACCAGATCATCCGGGTGATTGGGGCGCCGGTGCGCGACGCTGGTCTTCTGATTGAAATCACGATTGAAACCAAGGGTCTGCGCGATGCGATGATTGACTACGGGCTGCGTATTCTGCTGCTCTCTGCGGTGATCTCGATCTTTACTGCCGTTCTGCTGTTTGCTGCGGTGCGCCGGTTCATGGTGAAGCCGATCAAGGGGGTCATCGGCTATATGCAGCGCTATGCGGCGGCGCCGGAGGATGCCCGTGGGATCATCCACCCCAGCGCCGGTGTGCGTGAGCTGCGCGAGGCCGAAGAGGCGCTGATGCAGTTGCAGACCGAGCTCACCCATGCGCTGAAACAGCGCGAACGGCTGGCCCAGCTGGGCGGCGCTGTTGCCAAGGTCAGCCATGATCTGCGCAATATCCTGACCTCGGCGCAGCTGTTCACCGACCGTATCGAGATGAGCGAAGACCCCCTGGTGCGGCGCCTCGCGCCAAAGCTGGTGAATTCGATCACCCGCGCTGTCTCGCTCTGTGAGGGGACATTGGCCTTTGGCCGGGCAGAGGAGCCGGCGCCGACCTTTGGCCGGGTTGCACTACACGGTCAGGTGGAGGACATCCTGGAAAGCGAGAGCCTGGCCGGCGGAGCGGAGGGGCGTGTCACCTTCCGCAATGAGGTGCCCGTCGATCTGAGCCTGCGGGCGGATCCCGAGCAGCTGTTCCGCATCGTGATGAACCTGGTGCGCAATGCCCGTCAGGCGATCGAGGCCAGCGGTCAGCCGGGGCAGATCACCCTGTCTGCGCGCGAAGATCACGAGGCCTGGTGGATCTCCGTCACCGATACCGGCCCCGGCCTGCCGGTGAAAGCGCGGGAGAATCTCTTTACCCCGTTTCAGGGCGGCATCCGCAAGGGCGGCACCGGCCTTGGCCTTGCCATCGCCGACGAACTGGCCCGCGGCCATGGCGGCATGGTGGTCCTGCGCGACACCGGTCCTGAGGGCACGGTATTCGATATCTGTCTGCCCAAGGGCGACGGCACTCTTTGACGCCGCCGTGCCCGAAATCCGCGCGTCGGAACGCCCCAATCGCAAAAAGAAGAAAACCTGCGGCAATCTGACATTTTGGACTTGCACCCCCGCGCCGCTACGCTTAAACCCCGCCGCAGTGGACCGATAGCTCAGCTGGATAGAGTACTTGACTACGAATCAAGGGGTCGGGGGTTCGAATCCTCCTCGGTCCGCCACTTCCCTCCTTTGATACGTCAGATTTCGAGCGTCAGATGTGTTTGACTTTTCCGTCACATCATTGACCTGACGTGCGATAACTGCCTGCGTTCCATGCTGGTGCAAAATATGCGCTGCAGCATTGTGCCAACATGCGGCAGGCCACAAAACAGCAGCTCAATCGGCATCAACGCCTCTGGGCCGATCTGCGCGTTCGGGGAGGTTCCTGGGACAAGACGCCCGCGAATTCGGCCTTGCAGGCTCTGCTGTCACCTTGGCAGGTATGGCGTAGCGCCGATCTGGAAGGACCGAGCAAGCTGTGGCCGTCGCTTTGCAATACCACGCCAGAGCAGCTTTTCCCTGATCTTTGCTTAGAGACCTAGGGCGGCCAGCCATGGGCGACGCAGCGAAAGCGTGCAGTTAGTCCGGATTGACCGATGCTGCGCTGTGTATGGGTGGCAGCTTTGCGTGTTGCCAGGGTCAACGATCCTTACTACGCTTGATCCCAAAGGAGTGAGATCATGACCTTCAAATTCGTCAGCGATGTAGCAAGCAAGAGGCGCATGGTCCGATAGGGTTCTCCATATCCGTTTCCATGCGCCCCCGACATTCTCGGGGGCTTTTTTGTTTTTATTGCTCAGAGCATCAGATGAACCGCGCAAGAACACCTCCGAATTTGATCACATTGATCCTGTTGACTGGGTTTTCGCCCATGTCGCTCAACATGTTTCTACCCGCTCTGGCTAACATCGCTGTCGATCTCAATACCGACTACGGTACCGTGAGCTGGGCGGTGTCCGGATATCTGGCAATAACGGCAGTTATTCAGTTGATCGTTGGGCCCTTGTCAGACCGGATCGGCAGACGACCGGTCCTTCTGGTGGTATTGTTTGTTTTCACTTTCGCCTCCGTGGGGTGCGCTTTTGCTCCAAACATCGTGGCTTTTCTGTTCTGCCGGATGCTCCAAGGCGGCATCGTCGGCGGTTACGCGCTTTCTCTTGCGATAGTTAGGGATACGAGAACGGCACGGGAGGCTGTAAGCCTGATCGGCTATATCGGAATGGCGATGGCGATTGCTCCAATGGTCGGCCCCATGCTGGGAGGGGTGTTGGACACCTTATTTGGGTGGCGGTCCGTCTTTGGTTTCTATGCTGTAACGGGCTTCGGATTACTGCTGCTTTGCTGGTTCGACCTCGGAGAAACGAGGCCTCAAAGGGCAAAAGATGCCAGCACTCCGGCACCTGGCACGATGATGCTTATCCGTGAGCCCCTGTTCTGGGCTTATGCACTCTGTGGTGCGCTTTCTGTCGGCGCATTCTACATCTTTCTGACAGGCGCACCTCTTGTTGCGCAGTCCGCTTTCAATGTCACAACCGCTGGACTTGGATTCTATATCGGGACCATCACAGTTGGCTTCATGATCGGCGGGTTCTTGGCCGGTCGGGTTGGAAAACACTTCGAACCAACAACCATGATGATTGCGGGCCGGGTCATGGCGTGTAGTGGTATTGTGGGCGGTTTGCTGTTGCTCGCATCGGAGATCATGTCAGCGGAGATTTTCTTTGCGAGCACGATCTTCGTTGGTTTAGGGAACGGCATGACCATGCCGGGATGCAATGCCGGTGCGATGTCGGTTCGACCAGATCTCGCCGGAAGCGCTGCCGGGCTGAGCGGCGCTCTCATAGTTGCAGGCGGTGCGGTTGTTACCACAGTGACGGGCAACCTCGTATCACAGACGAACGGGGCACAAACGCTGCTTATGCTTATGCTAGCTTCAACGGGACTGGCGTTGGCATTTGCCATTTGGGCAGCATGGTTGAGTAAGAATAGGGTCTAGTATCAAAACAATAGCGGCCGTCGGGCCAGGTGCAGACAAAGCGGTCCTTGAAAACGGGCGCTATTGGCGGAGCTCGAGAATGTCAGAGTTTCCCTATCCGGAGTGCGGCGCGGTACAGGATTTTAGTCATTGATGGCGTTGCCGCTTTGGACCGATTCTGAAAATAGACCGGTTCTCTGGTGCAAAATATCGCCCCCTGATAAGGGTCGAGAGTGCCTTTCTTGTCTGGCTTATTGCGGTTGCTGCGGCGCAGGATAGTTTGTGGCCAGTTTCTGGAGATTGTGGGCGGTTGCGGCGAGGAGAAATTCGTCATTTGCGCCGCATGACCCATGTAATAGGAGCCGGTTCAGGTTCCTCGCCGGTTGATCGACTGGAAATCCATATTCTGGCGGCAGCGCGCCTGTGATGGGCGGCCTGACACGTGTGCTTCAAACACTGCTATATGGCGATGCCCCTGCCGGTCGGCCTGCGGTTCGGATCGGACCAGTTCCGGGGGAATTGCTTCACCTCGTGCCCTTCAGGGCAGATGTGTTGATTGTTCTCGGCGTCGCACTCGAAGTCGGCTCGGGTCCGGGTCCAGTCACTGCGCTCAGATTTGTCGAAGCACGAGATGTGCGGGGCGATCTGTCGATCGCCTGCCAGCATTTGGCTGACGATTTTTTGCTCGCGGCGGCGGCACTTTCGAAAAGCGATGAAGACAGGCCGATCACGGGCCAACACCCTTTCGAGCGTGCTAACGCGCTGGGCGAACTGCCCTGCATTTCGCAGTCATGAACCGAAGATCTAGTACGAGGATCTCGGGGGGCTCCACTCCGTGCGCCTATAACCGTATGTTTTAGAACATAAAAAATTCGCGAAGAAATTTGTTGACAAGATGTTGATGAAGAACGAACCTTTTATTTGGAAACGTTTCCATAATCTTTTAGGGAAATTCCACAGGAGGGACGCAGGTGAAATCCGCACGTATGAACAGACTGTTCGGTGTTTCGGGAAATTGCTTTGACGTGGCAATCGACCACGGCATGTTCAATGAAAGCGCCTTCCTTGGCGGGATTGAGAACATGCAGGCCGCGATCACGATTGTGGCGAGCGCGGCACCGGATGCCATTCAGCTGCCACCGGGGACGGCGCCGATCCTGCAGGCAATCCCCGGCAAGGACCGTCCGGCGCTGGTGTTGCGGACCGACATTGCCAATGTTTATGGCAATCCGTTGCCACGGTCGCTGTTTTCAGAAGTGATAGCCGACCCGGTTGAGCAAGCTGTGGCCCTCGATGCGGCCTGTGTGGTGGTGAATCTGCTCATGCTGCCCGGTCAGCCCGAAGTGCATCAGGCCTGCATTCAGAACATCAACCGGTTGAAGCGCGCTTGCGATCTGGCAGGGATGCCGCTGATGGTGGAGCCGCTGGTGATGCAGGACAACGCCAAGGCCGGTGGTGGTTACATGGTGGATGGCGATCTGGCAAAGATCCTGCCTTTGGTGCGTCAGGCCGTGGAACTGGGCGCGGACATCATCAAGGCGGATCCTTGCGACGATGTTTCCCAGTATTACCGTGTGATTGAGATTGCCCAGGACGTACCCGTGTTGGTGCGCGGTGGCGGCAAGGTCTCTGACAAGGAGATTCTGACACGGACCGAAGCTTTGATGAAACAGGGCGCCCGCGGTATTGTTTATGGCCGCAATGTGATCCATCACGACGACCCGGCAGGCATGACCAAAGCGCTGATGGCGGTGGTGCATAACGGCGCCTCCGTGGCTGATGCCCTGGGGATGATCGCGTGAGCCGCGTCGTCAAATTCGGCGTCATTGGCTGCGGGCTTATGGGGCGCGAGTTTGCCTCGACTGCCGCCCGCTGGCTGCATCTGACCGAAACAAAAGCGCGGCCAGAGATTGTCGCGGTGTGCGACACGAACACGGACCTGATGGATTGGTTTTCGCACAATCTGTCCAGCGTGACGCAAAAGACGACCGACTACCGAGAGATGCTCGACAATCCAGAGGTCGAGGCGATCTATTGCGCGCTACCGCATGTGCTGCATGATCAGGTATATCCGCAGATCATGGCTGCCGGGAAACACCTGTTCGGCGAAAAACCGTTTGGTATGGATGGGGCCGCAAACGCCCGTATTCAGGCGGCGATTGATGCGCATCCTGATGTGATGGTGCGGTGTTCATCCGAGATGCCGTTCTATCCCGGTGCGCAAAAGGTCATCAATCTTGTGCGATCCGGTGATCTGGGAGAAATCATCGAAGTTGAGGCCGCGTTCCTGCATTCCTCGGACCTTGACCCGGACAAGCCGATCAACTGGAAACGCATGGTTGAGGTAAATGGCGCCTACGGCTGCATGGGCGATCTTGGCATGCATGTGCTGCATGTGCCCTTGCGACTGGGGTGGCGCCCGACCCATGTATCGGCGTCGTTGGTCAACCGGTTTCGGACCCGTCCGGATGGCAAGGGGGGGACCGTACCCTGCGAGACATGGGACAACGCCACCATCACTGGCCATGTCGAGGATGCCGGGGGCGGCTTTCCTCTGGTGCTGAAAACCTGGCGTATATCGCCCGGAGATTCCAACAGCTGGAGCCTGCGCGTTCTTGGGACCAAAAGAAGCGCCTATTTCACCACCAAGAACCCGCGCCAGTGGCAGTGGATGGACTATAGCGGCGGCGATCAGGTCTGGCAGGTGCAGGACATCGGATTTCAGACCCTGTTCCCGGCCATAACGGGGGCCATTTTCGAATTTGGTTTCCCGGACGCCCTGCAACAGATGTGGGCCGCCTTTCTGGATGAGCTGGCCGGAGGCGATGCGCGTGGATTTCATTGCGCAACACCCGCAGAAGCGGCGGACCACCACGCCGTGCTGACCGCAGCCCTGAAGGCGGGCACCGAACACAGGGTCGTCACTGTCGACTACGGGGCGGAAACGTGAAGCGCTCCGAGATCAATCAGGCCATCCGCGCCGCCAAGGACCTATTGCAGGCGTTTCGCTGGTCGTTGCCGGCATGGGCAGATTGGGATGTCGCAGAATTTGCAGCCAATCCCGACTTGGGCGACTGGTTGCAGCTTCATCAGATGGGCTGGGATGTGACGGATTTCGGCTCGGGCGATTTTGCGCGGCGCGGTCTGGTGTTGTTCTGCCTGCGCAACGGTATCCAGTCTGACGCGACAAGTCTGCCCTACGCTGAAAAGCTGTTGTTCGTCGGGGAAGGGCAGGAAACTCCGTTTCATACCCACAAGATTAAGCTGGAGGACATCATCAACCGTGGCGGCGGGGATTTGATGATCGAGTTCCGCCAGCCTGACGGTGTCGATGATCCAATTGTTCTGCGCTGTGATGGCTTTGTCCACCGGCTGGAACCCGATGAACCACTGTGCCTGAAACCCGGATCAAGTGTCACGATTCCATGTGGTCTTTATCACCGCTTCTATGCGCGCCCAGGCAGCGGCATGGTGCTGGGCGGTGAAGTGTCTCAGGTCAATGATGACGGATCGGACAACTATTTTCTGGAGCCTCTGGGGCGGTTTTCTTCCATAACGGAAGATGCCCAACCCGTGCATCCCTTGTGGAATGAAGTGGGGTCGACCCCGTGACCACGCGCGAAGGCATAATTTGTGCGGGCAACTGGATCGTGGATCTCGTACACGAGATTGCGCATTGGCCCGCTGAGAGCGATCTGGTTCGCATCGACGGGCAAGACAAGGGCGTGGGTGGCGGTGCGGCCAATGTTGTGACGGCGCTGACCAAGCTTGAAACCGGGCTACCGCTTTGGCCGATGGGCGCCATCGGTCAGGATGACTTCGGGAAATTTATCAAGGCGCACTGTCATGAACTGGGTCTTCCAACGCATCTGATCTCGGAAAAACCAGACACCGCGACGGCACATACCCATGTCATGTCTGTTACCGGAAGATCGCGCACGTTCTTCTATCAGGGCGGCTCCAATGACGTGCTGTCTGATCAAGATTTCCCGACGGGCGTTTTTGAAAGCCATAAAGCGCGCATTTTCTATCTGGGCTACCTGACCCTGTTGGCCGATCTGGATCGGATCACGGATGATGGCAGCACGCCTGCGGCGAGGGTGCTCTCCCGTGCCCGCGCCGCAGGTATGACCACCTGCGTTGATCTTGCTTCGGTTGATCGCCCGGATTTCTCGAAGATCGTCGCGGCGACAATTCGACAAATCGACTATCTGATATTGAACGAAATCGAATTGGCCCGCGCGAGTGGCCAGACTCCACCTGTCGCCAGTCAGACGCCGAACATGCAGGACATGATCGAGATGGCAAAGGCGCTGATCAAAGACGGGGTCCGGCGGGCCGTGGTCGTTCACTGCCAGCAAATGGCGCTCTGGATTGGGGTTGATGGGCAGGTCGCACACGTCCCGGTCGTGCCCTTACCGCGTGAACTGGTCGCAAGCCCCTTGGGCGCAGGCGATGCCTTTTGTGCCGGAATTTTGTATGCGCTTCATGAAGGCTGGACACCGCAGCGTGCCCTGGAACTGGGCCATGCCATCGCAAGGGCCTCCTTGCGCGGGGTCACAGCCACCGAAGCCATCCCGAATCTGAACCAACTGACCGATCAACTGGATCGGCAGACAAAAGGCATCACGACATGAACCAGCTTCATGTGATGTCAATACTGTCTTTAGAGGAGGAAAAGACAATGACTATCATCCCCAGACGTAGCTTTTTGGCACTGACGACCGCAGCAATGACGGCAATGCTGCCGCTCGGTGCGACCGCACAGGACGCCCCGGTAATTGCCAGCATCGTGTTCCAGGGCGACCAGTTCATGCAGTTCCTGCAAACGGGTGTGCGCGAAACCGCCGAAGCGGCGGGCGCAGAAGTACTGGAAATTAATATCGACGGCGATCAGGCGCGTGAAATTCAGGCCATTGATACCTACATTTCGCGCGGCGTCGATGCGATCGTGATTGCGCCACTTTCGGCCGCGAATTCGGGCCCTGCTTTGCAGCGCGCACGTGACGGCGGTATTGTTGTGGTTGCCCTGAACGGCGGCCTTGAGGATGCCAGCATTGCGCATGCGACCTTCTCAACGGCCAACCGTGATCTTGGGGCATCCACCGGCGCTGCCGCCGCCAGCTTTGTAAGTGATAGCCTTGGTGGCAAAGCAAATGTCGCCATTCTGGCGTTCTCGTCGCTCTTGCCGGAACAGTCTGGCGACCGGACAGGCGGTTTCAAGGATGCTGTCGCTGAAGGCAATTCCATCGAGATCGTGGCCGAGCAGGACGCCTGGATGCCAGAAGCCGCAGTTACTGTGGCCACCGATATTCTGACCGCCCACCCTGAGGTCAATGTCATCTACGCGGCAAACGAAGGCGGCACCGTGGGGGCGATGCAGGCGGTGCGCAACGCGGGTCGTGCCGGTGAGGTCTTTGTCTTTGGCATCGACGGATCGGAACAGCTGGGTCGGGGTCTTTTGGCGGGCGACAATGTTCTGCAGGCGGTGACTGCTCAGGCGCCGCTCCAGATGGGTGCCATGGGTGCCGAAGCCGCCCTTGCCATTCTTGCAGGTGAAGAAGTCGAGGCACAAACCACCGTGCCGGCAATGCTTCTGAGCAGGACCGACGCGGATGGCGTCACCGCGTTCCTGGAAAGCATTCAGTAGAATCAATGGCAGGGGGCCGTGTCGGCCCCCTGTTTCACTGATCATCACAGGCAAAGGCAGGTAACCCGTGTCAAATCTGATCCTTTATCAGCTCACCAAGCACTACGGATCGGTCAAGGCACTTGACGGATTTGTACACGAGTTCACAGCCGGGCAGGTTCACGCACTGATTGGCAAGAACGGTTCTGGCAAAAGCACCTTCGTCAAAATGATGTCGGGGGCGATCCAGCCGACGTCAGGGTCGATCCGGATTGGCACTGTCGAGACACGGTTTTCCAATCCGCGTGAAGCGCAAGAAGCCGGCATCGCCACCGTCTATCAGGAACTCAGTCTTGTCCCGGAATTATCGGTCGAAGAGAATATCTTCCTTGGTCGGCTACCCCACAAACGCTCTGGCCTGATTGATTGGGCGCGGTTGCGTCGTGATGCCAGTGATCTGTTCAAAGAGATTGGTGGGCTGGACATCGCGCCGCAATCCCGCGTTGCGGATCTTTCGGTTGGTCAGCAGCAAATGGTCGAAATCGTCAAGGCGATGAGTTTCCGACCCAAAGTCCTGCAACTGGATGAACCCACCTCTGCGCTGGCGCAGGCAGAAGTTCGGCAACTCTTTACTCTGGTGCGTCGGCTGCGCGACCTTGGTGTCACGGTTATCTATATTACGCACCGGCTGTCTGAACTGGATCAGATCGCGGATACAGTCACAGCGATCCGGGACGGAAAATTCGTGGATTCGGTGCCGATCAAGGAGGCCACCCCGGCCGTTATCCTTGATATGATGTTTGGCGATCTTCCGCCTCTTCAGCGCCCGACCAAGACGATAACGCGGGAAACACCGGTGCTGAGCGCGCGGCATCTTGCACTCGCATCCCATTTCGACGACGTGAGCTTTGATCTTTACCCGGGCGAGGTTCTTGGCATTGCCGGAATGCTCGGATCGGGACGAACCGAGTTGTTGCATTGCCTTTTCGGGGCCATCGTGGCGGATCAAGGTGAGGTCGCCGTAAACGGGCGGGTCGTGGCGCGGCCCGATATCCCGACGATGAAAGCGCTGGGGATTGGCTACACCTCCGAGGATCGCAAACATTCCGGCCTTGTGCAGCTCTTGTCCTCGCATGCCAATCTGTGTCTTGCGGGACTGGACCGGATCGCGCCCAAAGGCTGGGTCAGTCACCGCACAGAAAGGCCGTTTGTCGACCGCCAGATTGCCGGGCTTCACATCAAGGCCGGCGATCCGATGTTGCCGGTCTCTTCTCTTTCCGGCGGGAACCAGCAGAAAATCGTCGTCGGCAACTGGATGAACAACACGCCCGACATTCTGTTGTTTGACGAACCCGCCCGAGGCGTCGATGTGCAGGCGAAACGCCAGATCTATGAACTCATCTGGGAAAAGGCGCGCGAGGGTCTGAGTTCGATCGTTGTTTCGACCGAATTGGAGGATCTGACCGAATGCTGCGATCGTATCCTTGTGCTGCGGGATGGTCGTATCGCCGAAGAATTCATCAACGAAGGCCTTGATGCCAAGGATATCTATGCAGCTTGCATGGCGGCACCCACAACCCAACAGGAGAGCGATGCATGACGCGCGACAAATTCATTTCCCATCTGCGCCGAAATTCGATGCTGATGATCCTGCTGGTCTTGTACGTGATCGTTGCGACAACGGCGCAGGGCTTTTTCACCCTGAACAACCAGCTGAATATCCTGAGGAATATTGCCGTCCCGGGGATGATTGCCTTTGGTATGGCTCTGGTGATCATTGTCGGAGAAATTGACCTGAGCGTCGGCTCCATGGTGGCCGTGTCCGCCTGTCTGACCGCCTGGATCGTCGAGAAGCTGGCCGGAAACGCCATTGAACCTGCCACCTGGACCGTCATTGCCGCCTTTGCCGGGACGCTGCTGTTTGCGGCCTCGGTCGGGTTCATGTCGGGCAAACTGCGGCAATTGGTTCAGGTGCCGACCTTCATCACGTCTCTGGCGATGATGGCAACCCTTGCGGGCTTGGCCAACCTGATCACCAATGGCGTCCCGATTTCGAGCTTTCCAAGCTGGTATTACGTCATCGGGTCAGGCCGTTTCTGGGGTGTTCCGGTTCCGGTTTTCCTGCTGGCGATTGCCTTTGCCATCACCTTTACCATCTCGAATTTCACGGCGCTGGGCCGGTCGATCTATGCGGTCGGCGGCAATATGGAGGCCGCGCGCCTGTCGGGCATCAATGTCTGGCGCACCAAGACCATCTGCCTGATGATGACCAGTGTCTTTGCTGCAACCGGAGGTATTATCTATTCGTCGCTGGTCAATGCCGGCAATCCGACCATTGCGCGTGGGCTGGAGCTTGAGGTGATCTCGGCCGTGATCATTGGTGGCATCAGCCTGTTCGGCGGCAAGGGGACGATCTGGGGCGCATTCATCGGTGTGCTGTTTCTGGGCGTGCTGCTGAACGCGATGACGCTGTGGGGTTTCAACCCCTATGTGCAGCAAGTGATCAAAGGCGGTCTGATCCTTGGCGCGGTCTTCATCAACTTTTTCATCGACCGAAAGTGACTTGGCTCAACTGGGATAAAGGGCGTGCGCGTCTCACCCGATGTGGTGCGATGCTGACCGACCTTGAGTTTGACCTCCCGGACGGTCGCCGCATTGCGCCTTTGCATAAAGCACCCTGGCTGGGTGAGCTGTTGCCCGATGGTGTGCCGCCGCTGCTTGCCGGGCTGCAAGGAGAGTGGCCCTGTGTTCCCTTTGGCATGGCGCCACAGGGCCCTCTGGCCGGGGATTGGGCCGGTCTCTCCCGCATGCCTGATCCATGGCCGCACGGGTATGCCGCCAATCACGACTGGCGCATAACACCCGATGGCCCGCAGGCGGTGCGTGCAGACATCGCCTATCCGGGGACCGATCCAATCCATCACCTGACACGGCGGGTGAGCGGGGTGAGCGGCAAGGCTGCGGTAGACATCGCTCTTGGCATCCATATGCGCCGCAAGGCCTGCCTGCCAATTGGGTTGCATCCGGTCTTTCGTCTGCCAGCGGCCACCGGACAGGCGGGTCTGTGTCCCGGGCGCTATAAGCAGGCGTTTTGCTACCCCGGTGATACCGGCGGCCCCCCCGGTATTTCACGCCCCGCGCCGTTCCGGTTGGAAGATCTAACAGGGTTCGGGTTTGATCCAGTGGCGCTGCCCTATCCTGACCGGTCCGAGACGCTTTTGCTCCTGAGCGGCACCGACGGGACCTTCGCGCTGGAGAACCGCGCCGAAGATTATCGCGTCACACTTGATTGGGATGCAGAGGCCTTTCCCTCGCTCATGCTGTGGATCAGCAATGGAGGGCGAAACGCGCCACCGTGGAACGGCCGCCATTGGGCGCTTGGGGTCGAACCCGTTTGTTCCGCATTTGATTTGGGATGCTCGATTTCAGCGACAGAAAATCCCCTGACAAAAACCGGTGTGCAAACGTCGCGCATGCTGACGCCGGATAGCCCATTTGACACCCGCTACAGCATATCCATCGCCGCGCTATAGGGTCTTGGGTGCGGGTCCGGTGCTGTCACGTTCGACGATCTGCAAGCTTAGAGCTGAAAGATCCGGTTTCGCGAAACGCTCCGGGTTGATCCGGTTCAGAAGCGTTTTTGCGGCCAGCTCTCCCAGCAATGAAATCGGCTGATTTACGGTGGTCAGGGTCGGAAAAATATGGGCGCTTTGTGGCAGGTTGTCGAACCCGATCACAGAAATGTCCTGAGGCATTTTCAGACCGCGTTCATGCGCGGCATGGATCGCGCCGATTGCCGCGATATCGGTTGTCCCAATCAGGGCGGTTGGTCGGTTTTTCGCCAGCACGTCCCGCGCCAGGGCGAAACAGGTATCAAAGCTATGATCTTCGCCAAGAGACACGCTGACCGGTTCAAGCCCCTGAGCCGCCAACGCCTCTTTGATCCCCTCCAGGCGCAGGGTGATGGGTCTTGAATGGGTGGGCGCGCCAATGACACCAATTTGCCGATGCCCAAGGCGCAACAGATACTCTGCCATCAGACGCCCACCTTCCCGGTGGTCAACGGATACCAGATTCACCGCGATCTCGTCGGGAGAACGGTCAACGGCGATAATTGGAATATTCTGATCTGACAGCCGCGTGAAATTCTGGTTCGTTGCAACTGACGCTGCGATAATGCCATCCACTTTCTGGCCAATGAGTGTCGAGATATATCGTTTTTCATTCTCTTCATTCTCCTCGGTATTGCAGATCAGGCAGTGGTAGCCGTTTTGAAACAAGGCTTGCTCAAGCGCCTGCGCCAGAATGCCAAAGAAGGGGACATCAAGGCTCGGCAGCAGGACGCCGACCAGCCCGCTGCGACCGCTGCGCATCTGACGTGCGCCAGCGTTTGGTTCATACCCCAGCTCTGCAATCGCCTTCTCAACCTGCGCGCGCGTCTTGTCGCTCACCGAGGCGCTTCTGTTCAGAACACGCGACACCGTTCCAAGCGATGTTCCCGACAGTCTCGCAACATCTTTTACGCTTGCCGGCTGTTGTTTTGGAGGCTTTGACGGCACAGGAAATCACCTTGTCAGTTGTGCACCGAGTTTAAGTGACCGCGACAGTTTAGACCAGCTGTCAAAACCTGCTTCGTGACCTGGTATTGCCTCTGATACTGGTCGGTATTGCATGCGATTTTTTGGGTGCATTTCTGGCAGGTGAGGAGTGTGCCGATCCCGAAGGAACGGTTCTCGTTTGAAGCTGGCTTGTCCTAGAGGGGTTTATAGGCGATGGCGTCGATCTCGACCTTGGCGTCCACCATGATCTGTGAGCGCACTGTGGACCGCGCCGGTCCGCCGTTTGGGAAATAGCTGGCATAGACACGGTTGAAGGTCCAGAAATCACGCGGGTCATCGAGCCAGACGCCGATTTTGGCAACATCCTCCAAGGTGCAATCTGCCAGGGCGAGGGCTGCGATCAGGTTCTCCATAGTCCTGCGAGTCTGGCTTTCGATGCCGCCTGCTTCGATCTCGCCGTTTTCCTTCATCGCAACCTGGCCTGAGATGAACACCAGATCGCCTGCGCGCACGGCGGGGGAAAATGGCAGCGGCTGTCCCCCGGCGCCGGTTCTGTCATGGCCGATGCGCTCGATTGTTTTGCGGGTCATGTCGGACGTCCTTCTTTTGATTGCAGTGTTGGTCTGTGCGGGATCGGCGCAACCGCCCCGTAGCCGGTGGTGGACAATGCAGCGCCGAGGTTCGCATGTTCTGCGGCTCTGACGCTGTCGCCATGACGCAGAAGCTCGGACAGGAATATGCCGTTGAAACAATCACCGGCGCCGGTTGCATCGACCGATTCCACAACCGCCCCCGGAACAAATGTGACCCCCTGATTTTCCGATACCGCCACGCCGTCGCGACCCAATGTCAGAGCAACGATGCGCGCGCCGAGGTTGTGATAGAACCGGATTATCTCGTCGGGGCTTTGACGTCCGGTGAGCTGGCGGGCGTCATCAAGTCCGGGAAGCGCAATATCGACGTGGCGCATCAGATCATGTGTCACGGCGCGTGCCTCCTCCAGTGACCAAAGCGCAGTCCGCAGGTTTGGATCAAATGCCGTGGTCACGTTTGACGCACGCGCGGTCATGACGGCGTGATAGGTTGTGGCGCACATGGTGCTGCTGATGCCGAGATTGATCCCTGAGGCGTAGAATATCCTAGCGGTGCCGATGGCATGTGTTGGCAGGTCGTCGGGGGTCATCCTGCTGGCGGCGGAGTGCCGTCGCCGATATAGAAAATGATGCCCCAGGTCGTCGTGGAACACGAAGTAGAGGCCGGTTTCCCCGTCTGCGACTGTCGAGACCAGACTGCTATCGACATGCTCGCGGTGCCAAAGCTCCAGCAGCGCCTGGCCAAAGCGATCATCGCCGAGGCGCGATATCAGGGAGGTTGCCGTGCCCTGTCTCGCCGCCGCGATTGCAACATTCGAGACATCGCCGCCATATCCCATTACTAGCTGCCCGTCGGGTTTTTGATTGAACTCGATGAGGGGTTCGCCGAGGCAGACAAGATCAGTCATTTTCCACCTCGCAGATCAGGGCCCGGCGGAGCCGGGTATTCGATGTATGGAAGGGAGGCTGTCACCAGACTGCCCCCCGCGCGGCGACGGGGCAGGCGCCCAGAGATGTGGATCCGCGAATGAGCTCGACCTGATCAAGCATGTTGCTGACCACACAGGCGTGGTTGGGAACGATCCTTAGACGGTCGCCGACGCTGAGATGGATCGCCTCGGCCCGCAGAATGCCGTGTTCCTCGGATAGGCTGTCGACCCGGATATCCGGGCGGCCCATTACGTGGCCATGACCGTTGAGGCCCAGAAGGTCCGAGGTCAGGACTTTGGAGCCGGCGTCAATGATTGCGCGATCTTCGGTCGGGACGGACACCACCGTTGCCAGGACTGTCAGAGCGCAATCATCCCATGTGCAGATGCCCCGCGCCACCAGCGAGCGATCATTGTAGACGTAGGTTCCGATCCTGTATTCGGTCGCGATCGGGACATCCTGCGCCTGCCACATGCCCGGTGAGCCGCCGCTGGACACGACGCTGACTGTCCCGCCCGTTGCGTGAATGCGTGCTCTGGCCTCTGCGAGCCAGTTCTGGACGGATGCGTCTTTTCCAACAGGGGGGTAGGTCATCAACCCGCGAAACGCCAAGCCGGGGCGCGAGGCGATATAGCGGGCCAAGCTTTCAGCTGCCTGAGCGGTTTGCACACCGCAGCGCCCGGCCCCGGTGTCGCACTCGACCAGCACATTCAGCGGGGCCTCGGCGGTTTCGAAGGCCTGGGACAGGCCGTCGACAGTTTCGGTGTTGTCGGCGACAACGCTCAGCTTCACCTGCTCTGACAGGGCCCGAAGCCGCTTCAGCTTGCGCTCGCCAAGAATATTGTAGGTGATCAGAACATCGTCAATTCCCCCTTCGGCCACCATGGCCTCGGCTTCGCTGATCTTCTGGCAGGTGATGCCAAGCGCCCCGGCCGCGATCTGGCGCCGCGCCAGAAATGGCAGTTTGTGGGTCTTGATGTGGGGTCGCAGGGATAGGTTGTGCCTGTCACAATGGGCTTGAAATCGGTCGATATTCGCTTCGGCAATATCAAGGTCGACAAGGACTGCCGGTGTGTCGATCTGGGAAAACATCATGAGCCCTCCGATGCGTGCGGGTTTTCCACAATCGGCCAGATCGCGCGGGTCAGCCGTTTGTAAGCCGTCTTGGTGGGATCATTCGGATAGGGCCCGTCGACAGCGGCATAGAGGATCTTGGATGCAACTGCTGAGAATGCGCCGTGGAAGTGATTGGTGGATTTGACGACCAGAATTTTCTTGCTGTGGATATCAATGCCCAGATTGGTGAAGAGATCCGGCGAGAATGCCTGACTGCGGTTGGTATTCAGCACAACTTCGATGCCATCGACCCTGATGACAGAGCAATCTCCCAGTGGAACAACCGAGGTCCCGAAGCTTTGCACCGCGTTGCGCTGGTTGCGAAGAACGGTCACGACGGCGTCTATCGGATCACCGGCAAATGCAGAGGTCTTGCTGCCAAATCGCAGCTCCAGTTCCGCACCTTCCCCGGCGGCGTGACACAGGCGGACGGCAATGGGATCCCAGATTGTGCCGAAGGCCGCAGAGGTGATGCCCTGGCGTAGCGCTTCTGCGAGGATCAGCGTGGAATCGCCAGCTACGCCGCCGCCCGGATTGTCCCAGACATCGGCAATGACCACGGGGCCGTTTGGTGCATTCTGGGCCAGTCGCAGAGCATCAGCGGGGGGCAGATATTCGGGTTTGGCGATACCTCGAAATGAAAACAACTCCTGCCCCAGCTCGCGGGCAATTTTCTCAGCTTTTGGCAGGTCGCCGTCAGTGATCACGATGATCTTTGCGCCAAGATCGGGGGAATCCCCGGCCATGAACCCGTGAATGGCTGAGATGGACAGAACCTCGCCCGCTGCTTCCATCGCCTTCATCCTGTCGACAAATCCGCGCATCGGGTTGCGGCTGGTCGGCAAGACATCAATCATGCGAACGTCGTAGACTGCTTTTGTTGGTGTGATTTCGCCACGGGCCCTACGCAGGGTCAGGTCTACGCATTCTTCACCGGTCTCGACAAAATCGGTGTGCGGGAATTCCTTGAACACCGTTATGATGTCGGCATTCTTCACCCGCTTGTCACTCAGGTGGCTATGCGGATCGAAGCTGACGCCGATTGTGGTCTCGGGGCCGGCGATCTGGCGCACGCTCTCGATAAGCGATCCTTCGCAATCGACGCAGCCTTCGGCGATCATGGCCCCGTGCAGGCCAAGCACCACGGCGTCCAGAGGCAGTGCCGCCCGGACCTGATCCATAAGTTCCTGCTTCAGCTGGTGCCAGGTGGACGCATTCAGCAACCCGCCGGGTTCGGCCCATGTGGCGGTTCCTTCAATGAGTTCAAACCCTTCCTCTTTGGATCTTCGGCGAAGCGCGGGAAAGACGGCGCTGCACAGGGTCGGAGTGTCAGGGTGCTTTCCCGGAGGGGCGTAGAAGCTCTGCTCGAAATTGGAAAAATCCGTGCGCAACGGGGAAAACGTATTCGTTTCGGTCGCAAGAGATGCGCAGAAGATCCGCATTGTTGTGGTCCAATCCGTAGGGAGATGCCGGAGGTGTGTCTTGGCTTCCGGTGGGCGTTTCCGCCGGATTGCTCCGGCGGAAGGGAGGATCAATCGAGATAGGCGTCAGCGTTTGCCGCGGAGACGGCATCACGGAACTGGCTGAGCAGTTCGCGGGCCTTGTCATCCATGTTTTCGGCGACATGTGCTTCGAACGCAGGCTGAGCCGCCTTTGCCATCGCGGTGCGTTGCTCGGCTGTCAGGGCGGTCACCTCGATTTTGTCCATCAGCCCGGCAAGGCCGCGATCGGATGCCTCAATGATCCGGCTCAGGCCACGGCTGGCCACGACGCAGTTTTCTGCGGCGGTATGGATGGTTGCGCGTTCGTCATCTGTCAGACCTTCATAGAATGCGCGGTTCATCAGAAATGTGTATGGCGAGAACAGGTGGTTGGTCAGCGTCATATACTTCTGCACCTCGGCAAAATTTGCGAAGGAGATGATTGGAACCGGGTTCATCTGACCGTCGATGACACCTGTTTGCAGGCCCGAGTAGACCTCGCCCCAGGACAGTGGATAGGCTTCGGCACCAAGCGATTGCATGATTTTCTGGTGCGATGGCAGCGTCATGGTGCGCACCCGAATGCCGTCAAAATCCTCGAGATTGGCAATCGGTCGTTTTGAGTTGGTGACAGCGAAGAATCCGCCGGTGTCCGGGAAGCCGAGGACGACGACGCCGGGAAGTTCTGCTTCGATATCGGCTTTCAGCGCCTCACCAAAGGGACCGTCGAACACCGCATATGTGGACGCGTTACCCGTAAATGCGAAGGGCAGGTTCAGAATGTCGATGCGCGGATAATAGCTGGCCAGCGCACCAGTCGATGTCAGTGTCGCCTGGATGATACCGTCCTGCAGCTGCTGCACGTGCTCGGCGGCAGATCCGAGCTGGTTGGACCCAAAAACTTCGACGGTCACCGCGCCATTGGTATCGGCGGCGACGAGGTTCGAAAACACGGCGGTACAGGCATGTGCCGGGTTTTCGAATGGGTCGGTTTTATTGTCATGGCCGAAGCGGATGACGCTTTCTGCGCTGGCAGCATTTGCCGTCGTAATGGCCGCGACGGCCAGTCCCGCGAAAAGAGATTTCATTTTTTCCTCCAGTTGGTTCTTGGTTGGTTGGATCGTCTTATTGGGCGTAGCCAAGCGCTCTGGGCAGCCACAGGGCCGCGTCCTCCCAGAAGGCAAAGGCGAACAGGATGCCGATTTCCGCGATCAGAAACGGAAGGAGCTTGATCGAAATTCTCTCCAGTTTTTCACCGGTGACAGACGACAGAACGAAGAGGCAGGCCCCCACCGGAGGCGTCATCAGCGAGATGTTGAGGGCGAGAACAAAGATGATCCCAGCGTGGATCGGCTCTAGGCCGACGCTTTCGGTCAAAGGCACCAGAACAGGTGCCAGGATGATGAGAATGGCGGTGATATCCATCACCATGCCGATGAGCAGAAGCAGGCCGATAATGATGGCGATGACCATGTAGCGGTTGTCAGAGAGGCTCAGCACGGTATTGGCAATCAACTGGGGGATACGTTCGAAACTCATCCACCAGCCAAGAATGCCTGCGAAGGCGATAATGACAAAGATAACGCCCATGATGCGCGCGGTGCGCACAAGCATCATGTAAAAGCTCTTGAAGGTCAGCGTCCGGTAAACAAAAACGCCGATGAACAGCGCATAGGCCACCGCGATAGAGGCCGCTTCGGTTGGCGTGACGACACCGCCCAGAATACCGCCCAGAATGATAACCGGCATCGCCAACGCCGTAAGCGAGGACAGGAATGTCTCCCAGATTTCTCGCAGGGTGGCGCCGCGGATGGCTTTCGGCAGGTTTTCGCGTTTGCCGCCGATGACAATCACAACCATGCAGACGAGGCAGATCACCAGCCCGGGCAGCACACCCGCCGCAAATAGTCCCGCAATAGAGACGCCCATCAATGAGCCGTAGACCACCATGAGACCCGATGGCGGAATGGTCGGCCCGATGATTGACCCCGCAGCGGTCACGGCACAGGCGTAGTCGCGTTTGTAGCCCTCCCGGACCATGGCGGGCACAAGCGTACGTCCGAAAGCGGCGGCGTCAGCCGTGGCCGATCCGGTCAGCCCGGCAAAAAACACCGACGCCAGCATGTTGGTATGTGCCAAACCGCCACGGAACCGCCCGACCAGAACCTGCGCGAGTTTGACAAGGCGGCTGGTGATCCCGATGTCATTCATGATCTCGCCGGCCAGAATGAAGAACGGCATGGCAAGAAACGGAAAGATGTTGAGACCGTTGAAGATCTTGCTCGGCCCAACCGCGAGAAAGTTTCCGCCCCCCATCTCGATAAGGCCGACAACCCCGGCAAGACCGATAGCAAAACCAATGGGCATGCCAAACAATACGAGAACGACAAATGCGGCGGCAACGATCATGCTATCGCTCCTCAGCCTGGCCGGGATCCATGACCGGCGGGCGGTCGACATAGGTGCCCAGATCACGCACCAGGACGAGCAGGATCTGCACACAACAGATGGCGGCAGCGGCGGGGATTGCGGCGTAGAACGGGGCCAGGCTCATCCCGAATATCATCGCGTCACGCGGGGCCCCGCTCATCGCGAAGCCGACGCCGTAATAGGCGACGTAGAGAAACAGCAGCAGCGTCAGAACATCCATCAGTATCAAAAGCGCCTGACGCATCCGGACCGGAATGGCATGGATAAATGCGGTCAGCCCGATGTGTTCGCGGCGTGAGATGCCGGAGGACACTGCAAGCATCGCGGCCCAGATCATGAGATATCGGGCGATCACTTCGGGCCAGGGGAGCTGCCAGTGAAAGTAGTAGCGGTCCATAACGCCCAGCCAGACATCCAGCACCAGGGCCAGCATCAATGCCGCGACAATCGCTTCGATCACCGCATTGATTTTCGCGCTTGTCTGCGCAAACGCCTGTCGCATAAACATCCCTCCCAAAAAAAAGCCGACAGCGTAACCGAGTTACACGATTACAAGGAAAATTGCGATTATCAAGACCAATTTGTTACTAAGGTCCGTTATTGCTGTTAAAACCCTCGTATGGCGACCCCATCTTGCGGAAATTCTGCGCCATGTGTAACTTAGTTCCGTTGCACCTTCTGAGGGAACTGAAACTTGAAAAGCCCCGCCAACTCGCTGCAGAACCGAGATATCCCGCCGCAAAATGCGCAGCTGAGCCCCGTTGATCTGATCTCCGTCCTACGTCGCACGGACGGTAGTTTTGCGTCGCAGGAGCAGAAGGTGGCGGATTTTGTGCTGGAGAACCTCAATACCATCAGCTCGATGACAATTGGGGATCTGGCAGACAAATGCGGTGTCAGCAAACCCACGGTTATTCGTTTCTGTCGCAGCCTTGGTTGCGAGGGCTACCGGGATTTCAAGCTGCGGCTCGCTCAGAATGTTGCGGTCAGTGCCCAATATCTGTTCGGCGACGCAGACGATTCATCGAACTCAGGCCATTCAACGCTCGATCAGGTTCTGGGAGCGGTATTTGCCACCCTGAATGTGATGCGGCGTCAGGTTGATGTTGACCAGCTGATGCAGGCCAAAGCCGGGATTCTGGGGAAACGCCAAATTCTGTTTGCCGGAATAGGCGGTGGATCGTCCACAGTCGCACAGGAAGCATCGAACCGGTTTTTCCGCCTTGGCATCCCGTCATTCTTTGTCAGCGACAGCTACGTCCTGCAAATGCGCGCGGCTGCGCTTGGTCCGGAAGACGTTCTGTTTCTGGTGTCGGCAAGCGGTGAAGCGGATGCAATTGTGGGGGCGGCAGAAGTCGCCAATGGATATGGCGCAACAACCATCAGCGTGACGAAACCCGAAACACGCTTGTCATTGCAGACAAAGATCTCAATTCACACCGATCTGCCCGAAGACAACGACATCTATAAGCCAACCGCATCCCGCTATGCGCATCTGGCCATCATCGACACGCTTGCCATGATGGTCGCGCAGGAACAGTCCAGTGAGACCAAGGAAAACCTGAGGCGCATTCGTGCGTCCCTGACCGCCTACCATGGCCGGACAGGCCCGCAACCGCTTGGCGATTGACGACATTCGAGCTGATCATAGGGGCGGGCGCGAGCAAGCTCTTGCAGGCGCGAAGGGCATTGATGACCAGATAGGAGCGGCGTCGCCCGGAGGGCCGAAGAGGAAAGGCTCCCGTCGCAGGCCGAGGCAGAGTAACATCCGAATCGTTGCGGATTGCGCAGCTTGGCCGGGTGGGGATGATATGGATATCGAACAGCTAATTGCCTGTCCTGTCTGCGACGTGCTGCACCGCGACCAGGCTGTGGCGGCGCATACGGTGGCCAGATGCGCCCGATGTGGCACGGTGCTGGCGGCCCCCAGAACCGGTGCCATGACCCGGATCGCGATGTTGTCGCTGACCGCTCTGATCCTGCTGGTCGCCGCTGCCGGTTTCCCGTTTCTGGAGCTGAAGGCGCAGGGGTTGTCTCATCGGGCCTCGGTGCTGGATGCGGTCATGGCCTTCTCGCGCGGGCCGATGGCGCCGCTGTCTCTGGCGACCGGTCTCCTGATCGTTCTGTTGCCTGCCGCACGCTTCAGCGCGCTGATCTACACCTTGGCGCCGATGGCTCTGGGCTGGCACCCTGCGCCGCGCGCTGCAGCTGTCTATCGCTGGGCGGAGAAGCTGAAACCCTGGGCGATGGCAGAGATATTCATCATCGGTGTGGCGGTGGCCCTTGTCAAAGTCTCCGGCCTGGCGCAGGTCGGGCTGGGGCCTGCGTTCTGGGCCTTTGCAGCGCTGCTGGTGGTGACAATCCTGACCGACAATTCGATTTGCAGGCTGACTGTATGGAAAACACTGAAGACGCGCAGCGCTTCCTGACCGCCGCTGTGGCCGGTCTGGTCGGCTGCCGCGCCTGCGGCACGGCGAACCCCGGAGGCGCGCGGTCCTGTGGCTGCTGCGGCAGCAGCCTGGAGCCTGCCGGGCCGGGTGGCCTCCAGCGTGTCTGGGCCTGGCTCGTGGCGGGGATGATCGCCTATGTTCCCGCCAACCTATACCCGATGTTGCGGACCACCACCTTTGGTCGCAGCTCCGAGAATACACTGATTGGCGGCATAGCCGAGCTGTTCAGCCATGGCGCCTATGGGGTTGCCTTTATCGTTTTCCTTGCGAGCATCGTAATCCCGGTCGCAAAATTCCTGGCCATCGCCTATCTTGCAGTTTCGGTCCGAAGGCCCGCAGCCTTGGGCAGCCATGGTCGACTGGTGCTCTACGAGATTGTCGAATTCATCGGACGGTGGTCGATGATCGATGTTTTTGTCGTGGCGATCCTGACCGCCCTGGTCCAGCTGGATTTTGCGGCGGCCATCACGCCGGGAGTTGCAGCGGTCAGTTTTGCATTGTCGGTTGCCTTCACTATGCTGGCAGCTCAAAGTTTCGATCCGCGCCTGATCTGGAACGCGGAAAAGCGAGAATATGAATGAGCACCCCTGAACCCGCCCCGATGACCATCGCTGCGCAGCGTGTCTCGCCCTGGCGGAACCTCTCTCTGGTCTGGCTGGTACCGCTGGCTGCTTTGGCCGTATCGCTTGGGGTAGCCTGGAAGGCCTATAGTGATCGCGGCGTCCTGATCCGCATCACTTTTGAGAACGCCTCGGGCATCGTGGCCAATGAAACGACAGTGCGCTATCGCGACGTTGTTATCGGCCAGGTCGAGGATGTGGGGTTTGCCGAGGACCTGAGCAAGGTCGCCGTATGGGCGCGTATCGACAAGAAGGTTGCCCCTTATCTGGATCAGGATGCCGCCTTCTGGGTGGTGCGCCCCGAAGTCAGCGCGCGGGGGATCTCGGGTCTCAGCACGGTATTGTCCGGCGTCTACATCGAAGGCGCCTGGGACCAGGACCGGGGCAGTGCCGAAATCAGTTTTGAAGGGGCCGACCGGCCGCCCCTTGTGCAGCCGGGCCGGGGTGGGCGGCGGATTACCCTGCGCACCAACGACGGGCGGATGATCTCCGAAGGCGCGCCGGTGCTTTTCCGCGGCATCGAGGTTGGCCGGCTGGAAAGCCCGCGTCTGACCGTCAGCGGCAACAGCATTGTTGTCGATGCCTTTATCGAGGCGCCCCATGACCAGCGGATCAATTCGGCGACGCGTTTTTGGGATACATCCGGCTTCTCGGTTTCCATTGGCGCCAGCGGGCTGTCGCTTGATGTGGATAGCATCGCTTCGCTGGTGGCAGGCGGGATCGAGTTCGACACGGTATTCGATGGCGGCCGACCGATCAGTTCGGGCGCCGTCTTCGACATCCACCCGGATGAGGCCGCAGCCCGCCGCACGGCCTTTGCCCGTTCGCTGACGGGCGGGGTCGCGGTTTCGGTTGCCTTTGGCGAGTCGGTTGCTGGCTTGACCAGCGGCGCCGCGGTCAAACTTGGCGGGGTGAAGGTCGGCGAGGTCAGCAGTCTGAACGCCGCGATCGAGAACGGGACCGACGAGGCAGAGGTCAGGCTGATTGCCAAACTGATGCTTGAACCGTCGTTGATGGGCCTGCCGCCGGGAGCGGGCGAGACCGAAGTGCTGGATTTTCTGGAGCAGGCGACCGCAGGCGGTCTGCGGGCCAGGCTGGCTGCGGCCGGGCTGTTCAGCTCTGAGCTGATTGTTGAATTGGTCACCTTGGATGCGGCGGAGCCTGCACTCTTCAATCGCAACGCGGAGCCCTTCCCCGAATTGCCCAGTGCGCCCTCGGACCTGCCCGATTTTACCGCAACCGCAGAAGGCGCATTGGAGCGGATCAGCGAGCTGCCCGTCGAAGAGCTGATGGCGCAGGCGATCGCGACCTTGGCCAGCATTGAATCCCTGGCCTCCGCTGAGAGTACCCGGCAGGCGCCTGCGGCGGCGGTGGCCCTGCTGGATGAGACCCGGTCGCTGGTCGCGGACCCGGAGACGCGGGCGCTGCCGGGGGAGCTGCGTGCAGCTGTGGCTGACCTTCGCGATATTCTGTCTGAGTTGCAGCAAGGCAGAGCGGTGGCCAGTTTGACAGAGGCTTTGGAGCAGGGCAGCCAGGCCGCATCCAGCCTCGCGGCGGCATCGGAGGAATTGCCGGCGCTGGTCAGCGATTTCCGCGCCCTGGCAGCCAAAGCCAACGCATTGGAAGCCGAAGAGTTTATCCGGTCCGCCAGCCAGCTGATGCAAAGCGCTGACAGCATGATCGATTCCGATGGCGCGCGCGCGCTGCCTCCGGCCCTGACCAGCGCGCTGGATGAAATGCGCCTCACCCTGTCGGAGCTGCGCGGCGGCGGGCTGGTAAACAACGCCAATGCGACAATGGCCTCGGCCCGCAGTGCTGCCGATACCGTCGCGGCCGCAGCCGAGGGGCTGCCGGCGCTCTCAGCCCGGCTGGAACGGCTGGTCGCACAATCCGAGACCTTGATCACAGCCTATGGCGCTCGCTCGAACTTCAACTCCGAAGCGCTGGATGCGCTAAGGGAGTTCAAATCGGCCGCCCGTTCGGTCTCCCAGCTTGCCCGCAAGATTGAACGTGACCCGAATTCCCTTTTGTTTGGAAAGTAAGATGAAAAAAGCCGTGTTACTGACGCTGACCCTTCTTGCGATGGCAGCCTGTGCTCCGACCAATGATGCCCGGTATCTGATCTCTGCGGCCCCGGGCGAGAAGATAGCCAATCTGCGCTCCCGTACGATTGAGGTCCGGCTGGCCTCTCTGCCGTCTTATGCGGCTGCGTCCGATATGGTCGCCGAGGGGGAAGGCGGCGCGCTCTTTGCGCTTGGTGGTGCGCAATGGGCGGATGATCCGGCTCGCGGCATAGCCGCCGCCCTGGCCCGTGGGCTGACGGAACGCACTGGCGCCTCTGCCGCAATCGAACCCTGGCCGCTGAACACCGGCCCTGACGCCCGTCTGGATGTAAGGGTGGACCAGGCCTATGCGCGTGCTGACGGAGTATTCGAGCTGACAGGCCAGTTCGCGGTCTCCTCCCCCGAAGGCACAGTGCGGGAATTTGTTAAGCGTTTCGACATCCAGACACCCGTCAGCGGTGAAGGGCCATCCGCAACCGCCGATGCGCTCGCCCTGGCCCTGGCGGACCTCGCCCGGCAGATCTCTCTGGCAATGTAGTGGCCTGCCGCGAAGGGGACGATGAAAGGGGCACTGCATCGCCCTCACAACATTGAGCTGACAGTGTCTATTCGCTGTTGGGAGACAAAGGACACCGATCAGGCCGCAGCTCACAGGGGTGTTCGGAGGCAACCCGGCCTTGCAGCAGGTTGAAGCGTGCCGGGTACACTCCGGCGACATCGGTCGGGCGCCCTTTGTCAGCGATTGCTGTGGTCACCACCAATGGCGGTTTCCCCGAACCGGTTCCGATAGTCGGTTGGCAGGATGCCTAGCAGTTTCATGAAGCTGCGCCGCATTTTCTGTTCAGTCATATATCCTGACAGCGCGGCGATTTCCTTAATGGGTTTCCTGCTGCGTTCCAGATATATTCGGGCGACTGCAAGCCGCCGCTCTTCGACGAAGCGCGAGGGGGTTTGGCCAAATTCATGTGTGAAATCGCGGTGCAGCGTCCGCTCGGTCGCACCTGCTATCTCGGCCATCCTGGACACGCTCCAGGCGGCGCTCGGGTCTTGTTCGATGAGGTTATAGAGTTCGGTTAAACGCTTGCTTGATGTCGCCTGTGCCTTGAGCGGTTCTGAGTACTGAGATTGTCCTCCCTGTCTTTGCATGAACACCACCATTTCCCGAGCGACGCCCAAGGCAACCCGCCGTCCGTGATCCACTTCAACAAGTGAAAGGGCGAGATCAATCCCGGCCGTCACACCTGCCGAACAATGAAATTTGCCGTCATGGGTGAAAATTTCGTCCAGATGCCAATTGACACCCGGAAACCGCGCGCGGGCCAAGTCTACCCGTTCCCAATGTGTCGTGGCCTTTCTACCGTTCAATAGCCCGGCGGAGGCGGTAAGGAGGCTACCTGAGCAGATCGAAACGAACCGCCTTACGTGAGGGTCCATTCGCGTCAGAAAACGTTGCAGGAGCGGATCATCAAGCCGTTGATCGACAACGGGGCCGCCCGGAACGATGAAGACATCCGCCTGGGTCATGGTTGCGAAGGTTCCATGAGCGCGGAGGGTCAATCCTGTGTCGGTTACAACATCCGCGCCGTCCTCGCTTACAATGGCAATGTCGTAAGCTTGCCAACCCAAGATCTTGTTTGTGGATGTGAATACCTGTGCCGGACCGGCCACGTCCATCAGAAGGACGTCGGCGAGGCCCATGATGACAACAGATTGAGGGCGCTTTGTCTGATTTTGAAGGCAGATGGTCACGTCTGACATCAGTCATGCAGCCTAGGATGCTGTCAACAGCTTCCTTTGCAGTGAGACCAGCACATGCCACGCCAATTTATCACCGACGTCCCGGGTGTCCCCACATCACGCTCGCCGATTTCTCAAGCGGTCGTCGTTGGGAATACCTGCCATATCTCGGGTCAATTGGCCGTATATGAGGACGGCTACCGACCCGGCAGCGCAGCCGAAGAGACTGACAGGGCTTTCGATCTGGTGTTTAAAATCGCTGCCGCAGCGGGGTTCTCTTTGGAAGAGATCGTTTATGTGGATATCGCGTTTTCTGACATTGAACGGGATCTGGCGGAGGTAAATGAAGTCTGCCGAACGCGGTTCTCGCAGTTTCCGGCAAGGACGATCTATGAGGCTGCGCGACTGCCTTATGGTGCAAAAATCAAGATACAGGCCATCGCAATGAAAGACGGCCTGTGACGGAAGGATAAGGTCGCTTGCGGGATAATCATTGGTTTGGCTGCGGTGGCACCTTCTACGGGGGGGCTGTCGCCGGGCGGCGTGACACGCGGCGGCTCGGTGCGCTCGTCAACCTGTCCAATTCAAAGGGGATCGTCTTCGGTATGCGCCTGATGATTGGGCGAAGCTGAAGCGGATACCTGCTATTGATGATAAGACCATGCAAAAGGATGGGAAACGATGACCGGTAAGACAGACAACACCAAATCCGCGCAGACATCAGCTGCGCGAACCACATCGGCAAGATCAAGCGACGTGGTACGACACCCTTTTTCTGATGTTGCTAGACAGCTGACCGAAGCGGCGCCCTTTGACGTCGTGTTCGAGACGCCTGAGGTGACCGTGGAACTCTACGCGCCTGTCGGCATAGACAAACAGAAACCGCATGAGCGGGATGAACTCTATATTGTCGCGACCGGTACAGGTACTTTTTCGCGCGGTGACGAGTTGGTGCCATTCGGGCCAGGCGATCTGCTTTTCGTTCCCGCCCACGTGCCGCATCGCTTTGAGAGCTTCACTGACGACTTTAAGGTCTGGGTGATCTTCTATGGAGATGTGCGGTTCAAAGAGACAGGTGCCCATCCGAAATAGCCGCCAAAAGCGGAGCCTGAGAAGCGGCGGAACGGGTGCTGCGCGGTTCAGTCATGATCCCTGGTCCGCAGGTGGCGCTCACATCATGCCACAGCGTCCCGTAATGGTGCGGCGGTCGGTCGCCATCTCGAGATGGGGTGGCAAACTTCGGGCTCCGCTTTCAGAAATTCGGGATGGTTGTCGTCAGGTCATCTTTGACAGGTTATCCAACTGTGTCTCTGCTCGGCGGTTAGGGCGTGTTGGGAGGGCGCGGAGACATGCGGACGATTTTTCGAAAGAGCCTGCTTGGGCTTTTGGGTGTGTTTGTGGTCATGCTCGCCGTCCTTGCGATCAATACGATGCGATATCAGGCTGACATACGGACCGATGTGGCAGCCTATAGCCTGGGTGCGGATATTGGGCAGGCGACGGAGTTGCTGTCCCGGGCTATTCAGTTTGAGACGGATAGCACCAAACCCGATGCAGCTGATTTCAGCGCCTTCACGGATTTTCTTCAGCAGGCGTTTCCGGGCGTCTTTGCAGCTGTGGATCTGGAGATGATGGCTGCGAACACGCCGCTCCTGAGGTGGCAGGGAACTGATCCTGACCTCGCCCCCGTTCTTCTGGCAGCGCATTATGACGTCGTGCCCATCGCACCGGGATCATTGGATCGCTGGGATCATCCGCCGTTCGCCGGTGTGGTTGCCGACGGCTATATCTGGGGGCGCGGGACGTTGGACAACAAGGGCGCGCTGATCGCAATGCTCAGCGCGGCCGAGCATCTCATCCAAGAGGATTTCACCCCCAAACGGTCTGTCTACTTTAGCTTCGGTGGCGATGAGGAAGTTGGTGGGGACGGCGCGCGGTCTGTCGCCAAACATCTGAACCAACAGGGGATCCAACTGGCCTGGACATTGGACGAAGGGTCTTTTGTACTCGACAACGTGATCCCCGGGCTCGATGTGCCGGTGGCAAGTATCAACCTGTCCGAAAAAGGCTTTCTGACAGTGAAACTGGTGGCAGAGGCCGAGGGTGGGCATTCTGCTCTGCCACCCAAGATGACGGCTGTCGGGCGTATCGCCCGCGCGGTTGATCGCGTGCAGAATTCACCGCTGGAAGGTGGGCTTGACGGAGTGACGGCTGAGTTCTTTGATGCTTTGGGTCGTCACTTTACCTTGGACAAGCGCGCATTGTTTGCGAACCAATGGCTGTTCAGCCCCCTGCTTGAAACGGGGCTTTCGAATGCGGCCTCGACCAATGCGATGCTGCGCACGACGACAGCGCCAACCATGTTGAGCGGATCAAACAAGGCCAATGTTCTGCCGACCGAGGCGACCGCCACGATCAACTTCAGACTTCATCCGCGGGATACTGCCGAACATGTGATTGCGCATATCGCGAAGGTCATTGACGACCCTGAGATTGACATCGTTTTTGATCCTGCGGCGGTGCGCGAAGCCTCTCCTGTTGCAAGCTCATCTGCGCAGGGGTTCGAGGATATCGAGAGTTCGATCCTGTCGGTTTTTGGCGAGATTGCTTCCGTTCCCGGCCTGACAATTGCGGCGACGGATGCCCGCCACTACGCACAGGCTTCGGACAACGCATATCGCATCAATCCGTTCCTGGTCGAAGACGATGATATTGCGCGTTTTCATGGAACGAATGAACGCCTGTCGGTTGCAAACCTGGAGCGCGGGATCAATTTCTTTGGCGCCCTCATAACCAGACAGTAGCGCAGAACCGGCCCGCCGCTCAGCTGCCCCCGCCGCACGGTCGCTATTGCGGCGACCGGCGGCGGGGTTTCCGCGGATCGGGCAGACACCCCTTGTTGATGCTCATAACCCTCGCTGTTCATTTGCAAATGACCGTTCTGACAGTCCGCTACCCCAATTGGCTAATCATTCGGGAGCTGTCATAACAGGGGCAGCTATGGAAACAGGAGACGATTCATATGCTCGTTGTCGGCTGGCAGGAACGGGTTGATCTCCCGCTTCTTGGACTTACGAACCTGAAGGCGAAAATCGATACAGGTGCGCGCACATCGGCGCTTCATGCTACAGATATTGTGACGTTCGAACGCGACGGCGTTCCCTGGGTTCGTTTTCACACACGGTTCGACGATGATTCACACGACACCGATGTGGAATCTCCGATCCATGATCAGCGCGAGATCAAGAACACCAGCGGCATTCCGGAAACCCGGATCGTTATCCGGACCAGATTTCGGATATCGGACCGCTTGTGGAAGATCGATCTGTCGCTGACCGAGCGTACCGAGATGAAATTCCGCATGATCGTGGGGCGCACGGCCCTGCGCGGGCATTCCATCCTGGTGAACCCCGCCAAGCGCAATTTGACGGCACCGAAACCAGCAGCCGCAATCGTCGGCAGAAGGAAAAACTCATGAAAATCGCGTTGCTCGCCAGAAACGCCAATCTCTATTCCCACAAACGGCTGGTGGAAGCCGCCGAGGAACGCGGTCACGAGATCCACGTCATCAACACGCTGCGGTGCTACATGAACATCGCGTCGCGGCGCCCGGAGATTTATTACAACGGGGAAAAACTGGAAGGTTACGATGCGGTCATTCCGCGGATCGGGGCCTCTGTCACCTTCTATGGCATGGCGGTTCTGCGCCAGTTCGAGATGATGGGTGTCTACCCATTGAACGAGAGCGTGGCGATCGGGCGGTCGCGCGACAAACTGCGCTCAATGCAGCTTCTGGCGCGCGACGGGGTTGGCCTGCCGGTGACGACCTTCGCCCATGATCCCAAGCAGACCGAAGAGGTGCTGGAGCTTGCGGGCGGTGCGCCTCTGGTGATCAAGCTGCTGGAGGGGACACAGGGGCTTGGCGTTGTTCTGGCCGACACGAATCGCTCCGCGAAATCGGTCATTGAAGCGTTTCGTGCGACCGACACGAATATCCTGATCCAGGAGTTCATCAAGGAAGCCGGCGGGACCGACATCCGCGCGATCGTGATCGGGGGACGGGTCATCGCGGCGATGAAGCGTACCGGGGCCGAGGGGGAATTCCGGTCCAATCTGCATCGTGGCGGCTCGGCGCAATTGATCAAACTGTCGCCGGAAGAGCGCTCAACCGCCGTGCGGGCTGCGAAATCCATGGGGCTGAATGCCTGTGGTGTCGACATGCTGCGTGCAAATCACGGGGCGGTGGTGATGGAGGTGAATTCCTCCCCCGGACTGGAAGGCGTTGAAAAGGCGACCGGTCTTGATGTTGCTGGCAAGATGATCGAGTTCATCGAGAAGAACGCCAAACCCGGCAAAACCAAAACGAAGGGCAAGGGCTAATGATCAAACGCCCGGGGTTTGATATCGGCGGGGAGCTGATCCCGCCCGGCACCCGGCGCACCGTTGATCTGCCTGTCAGTTCACTGTCAGACCATACGCCGGTGAATATGTCAGCCCATGTCGTTCATGGCAAAACGGAGGGGCCGGTTGTCTTCGTCAGCGCAGGGGTGCACGGCGACGAGGTGATTGGCATCGAAATCGTACGGCGACTGCTGAAATCACCTGCGTTGCGGGGCCTCAAGGGCACGTTGATTGTGGTTCCGATTGTGAACTCTTTTGGGTTCATTAACCGGTCCAGATATCTGCCGGACAGGCGGGATCTGAACCGCTCTTTCCCTGGGAACGAGGGCGGATCGCTTGCTGCGCGTCTTGCGCATCTGTTCCTGAAGGAGATCGTGTCGCGCTCTGACGTCGGGATCGATCTCCATTCGGCGGCGATCCACCGGATCAACTATCCGCAGGTGCGCGTGTCGCCGGAGGATGCCGTGGCACGGGAGATGGCGGATGTCTTCGGCGCGCCGATCATCATGGAATCGGCGATACGACAGGGATCCCTGCGAAACTCGGCAAAGGAGCTGGGAAAGACCGTTCTGCTCTATGAGGCGGGTGAGGGTCTGCGATTTGATGAGGTTTCGGTGCGCGCCGGGCAGGCGGGCATTCTCAGGGTGATGAAATCATTGGGGATGATTTCCGCCCGCGGCGTGGCGCCCGCCAAGGCGCGCCCGCAGTTCTGCCCGTCCAGCAAATGGCTGCGGGCGCCGATGGGTGGCCTGTTTCGCAGCCTGAAGGCAGACGGCGATCCGGTGCGCCAGGGCGACGTACTGGGGGTGGTGTCTGATCCCTTTGGCGAAGAAGAAACCGAGGTCGTCGCGCCGTTCGATGGTATCATCGTGGGGCGGGCGGTACTGCCGGTGGTGAACGAAGGTGACGCCGTGTTCCATCTGGCGCGGGTTCAATCCATGAAACAGGCCGAGAATGCCATGGATGATCATTCATCACAGCTCGCGGATGATCCCATGTTCGACGAGGATGAGATCATCTGATCCAGGCGGCATGGGCATTTCAGTGTTCCCATCGTTGTCCGACAGCCCGCGGCGAGACAGGGGGGGCTAGGTCGGCGTCGCGGTATCGCGGTCCTGCCTTGGAGATCTGCCAAACTTGCGGGAGTATTCGCGCGAGAACTGCGCCGAGCTCTCATAGCCGACGGAAAAAGCTATTTCCGACACTTTTGCATCGGTTGACCTGAGCGCGTCGCGGGCTTTCAGAAGGCGCAGATCCTTTTGGTATTGCAGCGGGGATGTGCCGGTCACGGCCTTGAACTGTTCGAAGAAGGCAGAGTTGCTCATGCCGATCCGGTCGGCAAGCTCGCCGATTGCGATTGTCTGCGAGAGATTTGCCTGAAGGTCACGGGTGGCGAGATGGATGCGGCTTGCTGTGCTTTGGTGCCAGAGCAGCCGTTGCAGACCAGCCGCGTGCTGCCCGATCAGCAACCTAGCGTGGACTTCGCGGGCGGTGATCGGGGCCAGCATTTTTGCTGTCTCAGCCCCCTCGCATTGGTTGAGATAGCGCGAGAGGGCGTCCTCAAGGCCGGGATCGGTATCACACAGGCAGATCGAAAACGGGTCGCAAGGAGTGGATATCGAGGCGGGCGGCACCGCAGATGCCAGAGACCGCAGCACATCCAGGTCCAGTGGGAAGACAAGTGCCGTGTAGGGGTGTTCGGCCGATGCCTGGGTGATGCGCGAGATGACCGGGAGTGTATGGCTGACCACGAGGGACTGGCCCGCGCTGACGGTGAGGGTTCTGTGGTTTGAGCCGACGGATTTTGCGCCCTGCAGAATCAGACATAACAAAGGTCTGTAGACGGTCGACTCCAGCCCTGTGCTGGCGTGGAGGCGCAGCATATGCGTGTTGCTGGCGTCGTGGTGTATCGCGCCATCCCTGACCCCCGACCGATCCAGTATCGCGGTCACCTGTGCGTATAGACTCTGCTTGGCCATGCAGCTTTTCCTCCAGGGCTGCTTCGGACATAGCAGTCGGCGAGGTCTCTACATAACAGAAATCACCAGTTTCGGAGGATCAGGCAAGTATTCTGGATAAACGAGAAAGAATAACGGCGAGTCGGAGAGCATTGTGGGATCAGTGATGGTTGTGAACTTCAACAGAGGGGAGATGCACCATGATGGAAAAGGCGACGAGCCGGTGCCTCACCACATCACCCGCCATGTCACGACGCGCGTCGGTATCGAAGAGATGTTCACGCAGAACCCCTGAAGGAGAGCGACTATGAAAACCATTCTGATTACGGGCGCCTCGTCGGGTATCGGCGAAGCCACTGCCAGACACTTTCAGGCGCAGGGCTGGAATGTCATCGCGACCATGCGAAGCGCCGACAGCACGGGCGAGCTGGCGGCACTCGACAACGTCCATCTGGCGCGGCTGGATGTGACCGACCCGGCGTCGATTGCAGCGGCGGTCAAACAGGGCATTGAGCGTTTTGGCCGAATTGATGTGCTGCTCAACAATGCAGGCTATGGCGCCTATGGCGCGCTTGAGGCGTTTTCGATGGAGCGGATCCGGCGCCAGTTCGACACCAATGTGATCGGGTTGCTGGAAGTGACCAAGTCCGTGTTGCCGCATATGCGGGAGAACCGGTCAGGCACGATCATCAATATCTCCTCCATCGGCGGACAGATCACATTCCCGCTCGGCACGCTTTATCATGGCACAAAATTCGCTGTCGAAGGTCTATCGGAAGCGCTGCATTACGAACTGGAACCGCTGGGCATCCGGGTTCGGATTGTCGAGCCGGGCATGATCAGAACGAATTTCGGTGGCAGCTCCTTTGATTTTGCACTGGATGACAGCCTGCCTGACTATGCGCCCACGGCTGAGGCCATGGGGCGGGTGTTCAGCAGGCTGGCCTCCAGCCCGTCTGCCCCTGCAACCGTCGCCGAAGTGATCTGGGGGGCCGCCAATGACAGCGGCGACCGTCTGCGCTTTCGGGCCGGGCCAGATGCTGTTGCGCTTCTGGATCAGCGGCATCAGCAGGATGACGCCACATTTATCGGTGGCATCAAGGAGCTGATGAAACCATAGTTTCAACGGTTTCGGCGCTGGCTTTCAGCGGTTGCAAAGTGACGCTGGGAGATCGGGCCGGATATCGGTTCGGGCGGGCCGTTTTACGGCTGGAACACGCGTTTCGGCGCCAGTTTACTCTTTTTTATCGCAAGACCTCTAAATTGGCCTTGGTATGTGTAGATACCATTGGCCATGGGTCCGTTCCCACTGGTCATGAATACTGCGTTTTGATCAGCTAAGGATTGATACCCGCCATGCCCCGTCCAAGTTGGCTCGAAGATCTCCTTGCTACTCTTGTCGGTGGCCGGGGTAATGACAGAATGGGCGGCACCACCGGTGACGATACCATGGATGCCGGTGAGGGAGACGATACCGTTGCCGGTGAGGAGGGCAGCGATGTCATCGACGGGGGCCTCGGCAATGACGTCATCTATGGCGACATGGGGGACGGTTTTGCGCAGGGGGCAAACGCATCACCGCTGACGCTCGACATCAACAACATCCAGAGCGTGGTCCATGACGGCAGCACCGGCTCCGTCGGGAACTATGCGATTTTCAGGGATATCGCCAAGCTTGAGGATGGCACCAGCATCTCCGGCAGGCTGATCCTGCTTGAAAAATCCAACGCCAATATGTCGGTTGAATTCGGCTATACCGCCGGCGCGGAAATCCTCTTGACCGGGAACCAGCCGGGGGATCAGGCCAAATTCCGGCTGGAGTTTTTTGATCCCATAACCGGTGAAACGGTCTATCTGAACTCGACCGCGACCTTCAACGACATTGATGACAACAGTCAAACCGGCGACGCCGAGGCGGTGATCATCGATGGCAACAGTTTCACCTCTTTTGGTATTTCCTCCGATTCCTCGCTGACCACGGGTATCGACGGAAATGTGGTCAAGGCCACCGGATCGGAACTGAACGATTATACGGATCAGGATTCCTGGTTCTCTGCCTCGTTTGAGGATCGTTCGTCGATCGAGTTCACCCTGCAGACCCGTGTCGGATTGTCGGGTTTTACCCTATCGGGTGATATTCTGGACGATCCGGTCACCACGATCATCGAACAGGGCGCCGATACCGTGCTGGCGGGCGACGGCAATGATATTGTCTACGGTCAGGGCGGCAATGACTCCATCATGGGCGAGGAGGGGGACGACCATCTGGAGGGCGGTGATGGCGATGACGTCATGGATGGCGGCGTCGGCGCGGATACCCTGATTGGCGGCGAGGGGGGCGATACCCTCTCCGGCGGTGACGGCGATGACTATATCGAAGGTGGTGCCGGTGATGACCAGCTGTCCACCGGAATTGGCAACGACACGCTGATCGGCGGCGAGGGCAATGACACCCTGAACAACTCGGCCGGCGATGACAGCCTGGTCGGCGGGGTTGGCAACGACAGCATCGTTGCGACCGACGGTTTTGACACGCTGGAAGGTGGCGATGGCGACGACACCATGTACGGGGGCAATGACGGCGACCTCCTGCTTGGCGGCGCCGACAACGACCTGATGTATGGCGAGTCCGGCAACGACAGCCTCGACGGCGGTGATGGCAACGACGTCATGGACGGCGGCATTGGCAACGATACGTTGATGGGTGGTCTCGGGGCCGATACCATCTCCGGTGGTGACGGGGATGATTACATTGATGGCGGCGATGGCGACGACAGCCTGACCACCGGCCTCGGGAATGACACGCTGATCGGGGGTGCAGGCAATGATACCCTGCGCAACTCGGCCGGTGACGACAGCCTGGTGGGCGGGACCGGCGATGACAGCATCGTCGCAACCGATGGCAACGACACGCTGGAAGGCGGCGATGGCGCCGACACGATGTACGGCGGCAATGACAACGACCTGCTGGTCGGGGGCAGCGGCGCTGACAAGATGTATGGCGAAGCGGATGCCGATACGTTCCAGATGTCGGACGGCTTTGGCAATGACACGATCTCGGGCGGTGAGGCCGGCAATGACTCCGACCACATCGACATGTCAGCAGTCACCAGCAGTGTCACGGTAACCTATACCGGGTTTGAAGCGGGGCAGATCACCGACGGCGCCGATACGGTCACCTTCAGCGAGATCGAACGGCTGACCCTGACGAACCAGGGCGATGTGGTTGATGCCTCCGTTGACAATGCCGGTGTCAATATTGATGCCGGTGCCGGGGATGACACCATCACGCTGGGTAGCGGCCAGGACTCGATCATCGGCGGCGCCGGCGATGACCGGCTGATCCTCACCCAGGCGGGCGGCGTTGATACCGTCGGCGATTTCGATCTCAACGATGACGATGGCAATGGCTTCTACAACGATCAGCTGGATGTTTCGGGGCTGACTGGTGGCAGCGGAGTCGGCGGCGCGGTCATGACCAGCGATGTTGTCGTTTCCGACGATGGTTTCGGCAATGCCCTGCTGACCTTTCCGGGTGGTGAACAATTGGTGCTGCAGGGGGTTACCCCCGCGCAGATGAGCAGCCACAATCAGCTCTATTCAGCGGGGATCCCCTGTTTTACCCCGGATGTCCTGCTTGCAACGCGGCGGGGGGCGGTTCCGGCCGGTCAGATCCGGGTCGGCGATCTGCTGCAAACCGCTGACAACGGCTTTCAGCCGGTGATCTGGGTCGGCAAGCGTCATCTCAGCTCGGCCGAGCTGCTGCAGCGCCCGCATCTGCGTCCCTATTGCCTGCGCCCCGGTGGGATCCTCTCGCCGGAGCGTCCGATGCTGCTGTCACCCCAGCATCGCCTGATTGTCAGTGATCGCGCCCTGATGCCGGATCATTCCCGCGACGAAAAGTTCATTTCGTCGAAATTGCTGGCCGAAGCTGATCCAGACTTCACCTGCCAGATCGCGCATCACGCACCCGTCACCTATGTGCATCTGATGACCGAGCAACATGAGGTTATCTTTGCCGAAGGCATCGCGACCGAAACTTTCTGGCCCGGCCCCGAGGCCATCCGAGGCCTTTCGGTCGATGATATGCGAGAGTTGCTGACCTTGTTCCCCGACCTCGCTGCGGTGCATGGGTTGGCCGGCGAGCCTGGACGTAGCCGCGTGCGCGGAGCCTATGGCGATCTTGCACGTCGATCCCTCAGGCGCCGCGACATCGGGCATCTGCACGCGGCCTGACACGGCGCGAGGGCGAGGGGCGCAGACGCTCGCGCGGCGCAAGGTGCCCGATCTGGGGATCGGCATGACCGCAAGGTGACGACGCCGCATGACCGCATATCTGCTCGCAGCACATCTTTCCAAGCCATCGTCGCGTGCGGCGGGCGTCATGAGCGGATGGTGGTTGTGCTGTGGCCGTGGTCTTCGGCTCAGGGTCTATTATGCGCTACCAAAAATGCAAAACGAGGAGATGGTCGCCCATTTGCCGTCCCCCGATCTGGCGGGATAAAGGACTGCAAGGCGATCTTTCTGCCCCAGGGTGCGGATCAATGCGGCAGTGATTGTTGAGTGAAAACAGCACCGTGCGGAACATATTAGCCAGTTAACGCTGTGGGGTGAGCCACGCCATCTCATTCATTTCAGAGAGTGGGAATTGTCACAAAGTTCTGCCTCTGAGCTTTAAGTTTTCTCTTTGAAATCAGTGGGGCAAAATTCCGATGTCGAACCAGATCTGCCTTTTTCGTCAGATAGGTTTGCCTCTGGCGGGATATGAAAAAGCCGGCGCATTGGCCGACTTCTATTGGGATCAGCTCAGAGAACGTCGCTTCGCCTGAAAATCATGTTGGCGCGTGGGTCCAATGGTAGCGGCTTCGCCCCGCGATCAAGCTGGATCACAGCCTCGACGCCTGGCAACCGCTCGTTCTTCGCTGCCAGGTCGACCACCGAGATATGGCTCTTGGAAAACTGCTCCATTGACTTGGCGCAGACGTACCTCCTTATGCGCCCGCTCTTCAGCTCCTCAACCTCGCGGAACTTCAGAACACCTGTGTCCATCAGGCTCCGTATCGTTCGAATGTTGATGCCGAGGATCTTGGCGGCACGGGTCGGGCGAACGGTCCCCTCGTGATCCGTGGCGATGACCTCACGCAGCATGTCGAGCGAAACACGGAAATCTGGGAAGCGTGGGGTGGCATGGTTGGCGACGCCCAGCGGAATCTGGTTTCTCAGAATGATTTCGATCACCCGTTCGGTCGGTATCCGAACCCGGTGCGAAGCCGTCGCGATGTCGAGCAGATCGTCCGTCTGTGGAAGATCGGCGCGCGCCCTCAGCTTGCCGAGAAAGCCATCGAGATCGCGGGGGTGGTACATCGGCGAGGCATTCTTCTCGTCGAAGTACTTCTCGACCAGCCCTGGCTTCGTCAGTTTGGCCATCATGAAGCGCTCGACGCCGAGATATTTGCCTGCTTCGGTCGCGTTCAGAAGGGTGTCGAAGTCTGTCGCGATGTCATTGATGATTGCCGTAGGTACATAGGCGTTCAGCACAAAACCCTGGCCGGAAGCATTCCGTTCCGCCAGGCCCATCGAAGCCAATCGCCGGGCAAGCTTCCAGCCAGACAGGCCGTACCTTGATCGTGCAGTTGATAGCGAGTGAACGTACTGCTCCGGGCATGGATGGCCCAGGACAATCGAACCTTCCGAGATCGGGAAGTTGCGGAAGATGAACTCCCGGACCAGATAGCGGATCACATCGAACTGAGGATCGTCGTCACGATGGCGCAGCCATTCGAAGAAGACGCGGTAGCGGGTCCGGTAGAGCGTGTTGTCGATTGGATGGGCACGCTGGATGTCCTTTAGTTTCTGCCTGAAAGCATCGGGCCCGTGACGCAGCACTTCAAACCCCGCTGTGCCAGCAGCAGCCCATTGGGCGGCGGTTGTTGTTTCCCGCCGTGCCTTGGCACCTCTTGTCAGCAGCAGCCCGAACCCTTCACAGGTTTGTGCCGCGACATGGAACGGCAGGCGGTCTAGCCACGAGTTTCCTGGACCTTCCTCAATCCTGTTCCTCAGATAGCGTTCGAAGACCAGGTCGTGTTCGTTTGCACCCTGCGGTTCGGGCGGGGAAAAGCCGGAAATCAGATGGATGAAATCGAACCTGTCCCTTGTTCCAGGCGCCTTGGGCAACGAAACAAGGTGGCAGTTGTGCGTGGCGCAGGTCCGGATCGAAGTCAGCTGCCATAACCCGAAGTGCGCAGCATCAGTATCGTGCATAGTGTCATGCAGGCATTGTGGACAGCCCATGAGAGCTGTCCGGCTGAAGGCCGTGAACTTGATTTCCTCCTGCCCTAGCCGGAACCAGCCGGGAGAGACAAGCTCTGGCGTGCTCCGTTGGAGCGCAGCAGGCTCGATACCAGCTAGTGCGGCCAGTCGCGCACAGTCTTCTTGGCACCCATTGGTCAGGCCGAGATAGTCGATCCCGAAATCGGAGACGAACAGGGCCATGCTTGGCACGCCATTCCGGCGTGCGAGGCGGGACGCAAGTGATGTTGCGGTTTCCCCCTGATGGAATTTCACATTCAGCGGTAGCGCCTTGATTGTTGAGAACATCATGTTCGGTTCTCCCGTGTGAACACCTGTCGTGCTTCAATTCGAAGGAAATCCGGCACGACGAATGGGTTGAACTCCGGATCGCAGGACGTGCGCAGATGGTATGCCCTTACGAAGTTGTTTCGGTTCGGTGTTTTCTGTTCTTGAAGCAAGGCGTCTTCGATGGCGGCCAGAATGAGCTCGATGACGAGGCCAAATTGGTTGGCGGCGGCATGCACGAGACGCTCTCCCTGCGTCAGCTCAAGAACATCTTCCTCAGGACCAAGCTGAGCCCGTTCGCAGAAACTCTCCAGAAGATCGACGACGTCTTCGCCATGGGCGGTCGGAGAAAGACTCTCGAAGCGTGTCGTTTTCATCCGCCTTGCCAACTGGGGATCGTGATTCAGGATATCCTCCAATTCGTTGGTGCGTGAAAGGATGATCCCGACAGGCCAGTCCTTGTCCGTCATCAGTGTCTTGAGCATCGATGCGACTGCGTTGAGTTCATGTTTGGTTCCTCGCGATACGAGGTCTTGGGCCTCGTCGAGATGGACGAAAAGAACGCGCCGCTCCTTAAGATGGTGGCGCACCAAGTCCCATATGTACCAAGCCTGCCGCTCAGAGCTGATCTGGTAACCGAGTGCGCACAGCAGGGTCTGCCCCAAGAATTTCAGTGTTGCGGGTGAGGGCACCCGCAAGCTGATGATCGTAGTCTTCCCATAACCCTCGTCGGCTAGCCTTCGGATTTGACCGCCCAGCAGAAATTCGATGGCGGCACTTTTTCCTGCGCCTGATGGCCTCGCGAGAGCGAGCCCGTGGGCTTCATTGACCATGCCAGCCGATAAGTCGGCGAGCCGCTTTTCGACCAGCATTTCGAAGCTGGCGGCGAGCGGGGTGTAGCGTTCGTGGTGAATGAAGCGGCCTTTCAGCACTGCAATACGCTGAGCAGCTTGGATGATGCGATTACTCTTCATCATCGAACCTCCAACGCTTACGACGCTCGCGCTGTTCTGGCGGATCGGATGGTTTGCTGACCGGCGCTTCCGCTTCGCTCTGGCCGTTGCGCGGGGTAATGGAAATCGCATCATCGAGCAGATTTGTGCTGGGCGTAATCTGCCCCAATCGCATTTCGTCGGAACGGATCGGGTAGTGCAGTGCAGCTTGAGACCGCTCTACCTCTTCGTCAGTCACATGGAACGGCGTCAGTTCGCGAAGCGCGAAGGCCCGTCGGTTGGCCTCGGAAATTTTCTCGATGGCGCGCTGAACCTTGGGGGCATCCAATTCGACGCCACGCTTATGCTTGTGGCGCACAGACCGTATGCCTTCGCGGAGCTGTTCGAAGGTGATCCCGTCAAAGCCAGGTTGGTTGGCCATGGCGGGATACCAGGTCGCGCCGACACGGACGGCAATCCACCCAATGTCATGTAAATCCGCCCTGATCTCGACCTCTCGTGTTGGTGAGTGAAGAAAGGCTTCTCGTAGTACTTCGCAACTATAGGTCAGGCCCGCGAACATGACCCCATCACCACGCAATTTGCGGATCAATGGACGCCTGAATGCTTTGCGTATGGTAAGTCCGTCAGGAACCGGCGGTGTACCATGTTTCGAAACAAGCCGCGCCCAGGCTGCATTCGGCGTTTCCCCCTTGAGCGACCCATGCGGTTGATTGTGGTAGATATCAACGATGTAGGTCAGCAGAATCTTGATTAGATCGTTATCGCAAAGACAGGCCAGCGTTTCTGAGGGATAGTCACCGCGCTCCACGGTATGGAAAAACGTGCGCCCTGCCAGCAATGGCATGAGCTGATGCCCCAGCGTGCGAAAGAATGACTCGATGAACCCTCTGAGCCAGGGACGCCCTGCATGAGGGAGATGGGCGGTGATCGCGAGTGAGCTCACCGTTCCCTGAAAATCATCGGAAACGAAGGCCGGCCCCATATCCGAGACAAGTGTTCCTATCCCACCGTGATGGTGCCAAGTGCTTTCGCATGCCGCTGCTTGAGCAAGGTGCGTCTTGTCCTCGAAGATGTCGCGCAGCGCGCGGATCGCGTCGTCGGAGTTGGGGGTCTCAGCCAACCGCATAGAGACGACGCATTTCGTGGCACAATCGATTGCGATGTAGAGCCAGCGGCGTCCGGTCTCGAAGCGCTCTTGCCGTTCGCGGGGGAGGTGGCTCCAAATCCCGGTCAGGGTCAGAAGAGAGATGACGTCGAGCCGGTTCTCGTCCATCTCGACGCGCTCTATCGGGCGGACAACGTCTGGCCCGATACTGAACAGCGTGAAATGAGCCGCTGCAGCGGCTGCGCCGTGCCGCTTGGCATAGAGGTAGAATGGGTCTGCCATATCCAGGCGGCGCTGGATGCTCGAAGCAGACGGAATTACCAAAGGAGCGGCGCCCGCATCTGCGCGTCGTCGATTTTCCTCCTTGAAGAGGGCTTGGGTTTCCTTGATCGCTTGCACCCGCGTTGGGCGCTGCGTGTCAGCATAGATTTCCACGACCTGGTTCATCAGGGCTTCGGCGTGGGGACACCAGCGTCGGTCTCGGGTTCCAGAGCGGTAGGTGTCAGGGATGAGCGCGAGGGGCGAATAGCTCGACGCCTGATAGGCGCGCACCCACTGAAACGCGGTTCGGCTGCCGGGAATGCCTCGTATCGTGATTTCCTCGCCCGGCCGTGCTTTCTTGGGAGCAGCGGCAGCTTCGCCGACAAGCCTCTGTGTTTCCGCTCCGAGCCGTGCTCGGGCTTGGTCATAGGCTTCTTGCGTGCGTTTGATGTCGCCCGCGGCTTCGAGGGCGAGGAAAGCGTCACAGAACGCCTTTCGCCAGATCACCAGCCGACTGACTTTCTCCGGCAGTTCGCTGATGACTTCTACCGGCTTGCTCCGGCGAATTTGCTGCGCCGCCCGGTCAAAATACCCCGCGAAATAGGTCGTGTCGGGCCGGCGCATCATCTCGGCAAGCTCCTGGTGGGAGAAAGCCTCAGTGATTCCCGGCTGCCCAACGCGCTCGAAGGTGCCGCCTGCATCGTTGATCTCCAGGGGGCGCATGGCGACGCCCGCCGTGGTGATCATGTCAGTGTTTGAGAAACGGAAACGAAGGGTCATGCGGCCACCTCCGTCAGAGAGGGGCGTGCCCAAGCGAGTGTTCGGGCTGCTTCTGCAGCCGCGCTCTTGTCGATGTGGTGATCGGTTACGAGCGAGATGCGGTCCGCAAAGGTTTTGGGGACCGCGGCCGCAACTGCCTCGAGCTCCGACGCAAAATTCAGCTTCAGGGCACGTCGCATGGGTTTGATCGCCACCGCGACACGCTCACCATCCTTCTTCGTGACAAGGAAGTCGAAGACATGCTGCGCCGACTGGCCATCGGCACCTACGTATGAGATCGCTGGTGGCTGTTCCCGAATATGGTGCACGTCGTCTCGCACCAGCATCAGGCAAAGAAAGGCGTATTCGGGCGCGCTCTCGAAGTAGATGACGCGCGGGCGCTGGAAGCCAGGTAGCATGGCAACCATCGAGCCGCGCAGGCTGCCCTTGGACCGGCGTGCAGGTATACGTGTCGCGTGGCTCGGCTCCGGCTCGCGGTAGATCAGATTGTCGTTCATGATGATTGGAGCGCACCTCACCTGGACGCCGACCCATGCGGATCGGAGCAGGTGCGGGGCGGCATCCCCCTATATTTGAGATGAGTTGAGCAGCCCTGCCGAGAGACGCCCCGGCAGGTTGACTTTTCGTAGGACTCAGGGGATGAATAAGTGGTCGGTCGCTATCGACGCTTATTCAAAAGGCCTTCCTGTTGGCGCAGGAGGGTCTTTTATTTTCCCGATGTCAGGATTTACTTGCCGCGCTGTCCTCCTCTGCTGGATAACGGTCGGGGAAGAGCTCGGCCGGTGTTGTCTCGACAGCATCGGCAAGGGCTTTTTCGATTTTCAAAGACCTGCGCAGACCTTGGCTGACCAGCGTAACCGTCGAACGCAGAACTTCGAGCTCGCGGGCGACCGAGGCAATGGGCTTGCCACGTAGCCGTAGCTCCATTTTCAGGCGTTCATGAGCTGGGTTCACTGTGTGTGACATCGACGCTGTAACCATGGTTGCTGAGACTTCGTGATCCGGAGGGAATCAGCTATCAACGAGTCAGTCAAGGATAACTGTTTTAAATCAGGTGGTTAAAAAATACGGTGAAATTCCCAAGATTGTTGCCTTGGGGATTTTACCGGAGTTTTCGGCCAAGGGAGGCCTGGATGGCGGTCGCAAAAAACTGTCTGGCAGTCGCTGGCGAAACCGTCTTCATCTTTGCCAATGGTGAAGGAGAAGGCGTGCATCATTCTGAACTACTCGATCTGATGACGAGCACCCGGTCCTTGGCTGAGGTTCGTAAACGCTTTACGGCTAGCCGCTCCAACCTAATCAATACGCTGGATCATTTCGGATACGACTTTAACAATCTGCTCAAGGAGCAGTTCCAAGAGGGACTTCGAGACGCCGCGTTGGCAAAGCTCCATGGAGTTGATGCGAAATGGATAGCTGAGAAGCGGCGGTCTTTGGGCTTTGCGAGCAAACCAGGGAGGGCGCGTATTAAGTTTTCGACGGATAAAATCATGCGGGCCTACGAAGCAGCCGGAAGCTACGTTGGAGCGGCGGCGCTGCTCGGCATCAATCGGAAGACCTTCAAGAAACTATACCTATGTGCCCTGGAAAATGGTGATCAGATCGAGCACCGATCTAGCGCGTTGGCCGAACGCGTAGCAGCATTACAAGAGAAAGCAATGGCACTCGGTCTCACTGCAACTTTGACTGAAGCGGAACTGAAAGCCTTTATGGATGATCAATGGGATGAGGGCGACTAGCCGCCTGAGGGTCCAGCCCAAGGCGACCTGAAATACATTCTTAGCCAGATCGAGCCCGACCGTGATGTTTCTGACATGACCGCTCTCCTTTGTGGATCGTTGCAGACCCTCCTTGGCACATGGATGCCGTCGGGAGGGGCAGGATGGCTCCGGCCTGGTGCCGCCTGCCGGCACTAGGCTGGAGCCCAGTCGCGAGCTGAAGGCTCGGGATTTGCCCGTTCTGGACCGGCCGTTCATGCCGTGCGCGGCGAAATTTAACTTTGAGCCCAACCTCACCGATGCTGCGGAACGCATGAACGACCGCTTGTTGATGCTATCGCCGGATCAGCCAGTCGGCCTTCCCTTGGAAAAGAACAACAGAGCCTATGATCGCAGCAGCGGCCAATGCGCTGAACCATGTCAACTGATCGCCGAAGGTGCAGGCCCCGATGATCGCTGCGAAAAACATTGAGATATAGTTGGCAAACGAGACGTATATCGCACCGTGATCACGCGCGATTTTGAGATAGAGCATTAATGCTCCGCCTTCGCAAAGGATGATCAGTGCCATGGCAGGCGGGTTGAGGGACGCCTCTATCCAAATTGACAACCCGCCCATCGTCAACCCACCCGCAAGAACGGCGAGTGAAAAGATCAGCGCCTGTGCATGAGCAACCTGGATGGCATCGGCGGCGACTGGCCATTTGGTTGCAACGAATACCGTGTTTGCTGCGTAGAGGACGGGTACACCTAACGCGATTGCGATCCAGATCATGTCCGCGCGGCCCGTTTGGGAAGGTTGCACGGTATCCCATATGAGGAACAGCGCCCCGATAAAGCCAAGCAGAACAGCAGAGACCGCATTCTTGCTCAGGGCTTCGTGCCCCACAACTGCCGATATGGCCAATGTCACAATCGGCATTGTAGCGATGATTACGATCAGTACGAAGACGGGCAAATGTGGGGCAACCAGAATTTCGAGCGTGAAGGGAAAAATGAAACCAAACACGCCGCTCAAGATGTAGAAGATAGTCGTTGCTTTGCTCAATGATGGCCAGTTGCCGCGCATCAGTGCAACGGCAGTGAACAGGATAGCGATGCCAATAATCGAGACGCCGACAACCACATGAACCGGGATGCCGGAAAGCCCGGCGGATTTGATCGCGGAAAGGCGTGTGGCCCAGAGCAATCCAAGCGAAACAAGAAGAATAGCTTTGGTCAATGGGTTCACTCAACTCACTTGGACGGCCAGCATGGCCGCGAACCCGAGCAGAACGAGGCCAGAACAAACGCGAAATGCGTCGTAGCGCGTCTGTGTCAGGAAACGTTCCCGGACCTTGTCAGCCAAGAGCGCATATGTGCAGAGCGATAGGATGGAAAGCCCGCAGTAGGTCAAAACCAGCACCGTCGATTGAGGCCAAAGCGACCGGGCCGGGTCCAGGACTTGTGGGAATAGTGCAAGATAGAACAACAGCGCCTTGGGGTTTGCCAAAGCCAGTAGAAATGCTTCGCGAAAAAGGAGCCGTGGCGGCACAAATTGGACCAGACCCTTTCCCAGAGCAATGGGTTCACGCCTGATCATCAGTTTCAGACCGAGCCCGCCCAGATAGGCGACCCCAAGCCAACGAAAAATCGCCCAAAGAATTTCTGACGTGACTACGAACGCGGCCACCCCGCCCGCACATAGGAGGCCACCAACTGCGAGGCCCAGTGCATTGCCTAAGATCGTCGGCAGCACCGGCACGAACCCGAGCTGCAATGCCCGTCTGAGCGTGTTGAGGTTGGCAGGCCCCGGCGTCACGATGTTGGCGGCTGATATTGTCGCGTACGAAAGCCATAGTGCCCATGCCATATCTCAAACTCCGTTCCGGCGCGCCCATGATGATGCGCTATGGCGGAGTTTAGACAGACACGCGGTCGAAATACTTTGCATGTCGAAAGTTAATTCGAGATTATCTCGTCATATCGAAAGCAATCCACCAAGACGCCCTCATTATGGAAATCACACTTGATCAACTTGACCGCTCACTCCTTCAGGAACTGAGCCGTGACGCCAGATTGAGCTGGCGCGAACTTGCCGCAATGACCGGGGTGTCGGCCCCGACCGTACGGGACCGCATCAGGCGGCTCGAAGACACAGGCGTCATCACAGGTTTTGGTCTCGAGTTGTCGCCGAAAGCGCTTGGCTACACCCTAGAGGCGATTGTGCGCATCAAACCCTTTCCTGGAAAGGTTCATTTGCTCGCCGAAAAGATCATCACATCAGATCGCATCGTGCAGTGTGACAAGGTCACTGGCGAGGATGCGTTCGTTGCGCGCATGCTGCTCAAGGATATCTCTGAAATGGACAGTTTGCTGGAAGAGTTTTCAACACACGCATCCACGCAAACAGCAGTTGTCAAATCCAGCCCGGTGCGCATGCGGCCACCGCCGCTTGAGTGAAATGTTTGCAACCCAAAAGGCCTGACTGGGTTGTTGATTTTGAGTAGAGCGGACCTTCGCGCAGCCGCAGCGAAAGCTCGGAAAGTCCCGCTCACTGCTAGTCCAAGCCCAACCAGGCGAACGGCCCCTGTCTCGGAGATCAGCCATTCACGCCTGGCGCGGCGAACTTGCGGCATGAGCCCGTAGCACACCTACAAGCCGACAGCTTCTCGCTGCATGAAGCAGTGGATCTCGGAGCTACTGATCTCTTTGAAACCATGCCGCCGGTAGAGCGAGCCTACCGGGTTCCAGTGCAAATACTCCAATCTAACAGGTAGCCGCAGGCTATCGGCCACCGCGAGACAGTGCGCGAGAATAGTCGAACCGGCTCCCTGGCCTTGATGCTCTGGGAACAAATAGAACTCTCCGAAGCGCACGTGATCCGACTGCCTCTGAAGCGAAAGCGTTCCAAGTCTCTGTTCCGAGCGCCTTATCTCGAAAAATGGCTTCTCGCTGTAATGACGCTCATGCAGGTCGCGTTGGAATGCTTCATCCCAAGGCCAGCGTTTGATGATGTGCGGCCCCATGGCCGCTCGTTTAGCTTGCGAAAGCAAAGGCAATGTCGCCGGGATCGCTGCCAAGCCGAGGGAATTTCATATCAGGAGGGAGGTCAGGCAATTCCATGCCACGAACCTTTTCAGATCATGGCTGTGCCTGCAATGTCCGGCTCACCGCCAATTCACGCGCGACCAGGTGAACGGCCCCTGTCTCCGAGGGCGGCCATTCATGCCTGGCGCGGCGAAGGTTTCCCGCATGTCCGAAAGGGGATCCTTTACCGGACGATTTTGAACTCGCATCTGGCCTCCGCTGCTGCTGGGGAAACATCGTCTCGATAGATTGGTACGATTTGTTTATCGCTGAGCGGACCTCTTGCGTTACATTTCTCCTATGGCAGACCTTCGCATCGGCTATGCCCGCTGTTCTACCGACGCTCAGGATCTCGCCGCGCAGCGTGCGGAACTGGAATCCCTCGGCGTTGCCCCCGATCGCATTTACACCGACCACGGATTCACCGGGCGCAACCGCGACCGGCCTGGACTAGCTCAGGCGTTGGCTGCCGTGCGCGCAGGCGACACGCTGGTTGTTCCCAAGCTCGACCGGCTGGCCCGCTCAGTGCCGGACGCGCGCGACATCGCCGACGGTCTAGCTGAGCGCGGGGTGCGCCTCGCGCTAGGCAGCACGGTCTACGACCCGGCTGATCCGATGGGACGGATGTTCTTCAATGTGCTGGCGACCTTCGCTGAGTTCGAAGCCGACCTAATCCGGCTTCGCACTCGCGAGGGCATGGCGGTGGCCCGCGCCAAAGGGAAGCTGAGGGGCAAGAAACCAAAGCTTTCCGACCGGCAGGCGGCGGAGCTGAAACGGATGCACGCAACTGGGGAGTATTCGGTGTCGGACTTGGCCGAGCTCTTCTCTGTCTCGCGACCAACCGTCTATCGCACGCTGGCGCGGCAGGGGCCGAAACGTTGATGGCCGACGACCCCTGCCAACCCTTTACAGCCGACCCTTCCAGCGACGGCACGGAGTCTACAGTGGGCAGGATGGGCGGGTGGACGAAGCCGCTCGCGCGGCAGGGGCGGCTGTGGCGGGCGCACCTCGCTGATCTGACCCCCCCTGTGCATTTGGGAATGACCGGATCTGTCTGATGATTGGGACCTTCTCAATCCACAGACAGGAGGGTCCCATGAAGGATCATAGAACCACGCCGCTGCGCGCGCGGATGATCGAGGACATGCGCATCCGTGGCATGGGCGAGAGCGCCCAGAAAGCCCATATTCGGGCGATGAAGGATTTCGCGGGATACCTCGGGCATGCGCCCGATACAGCGACGCCGGAAGAGCTTCGGGCCTACCAGTTGCACATGACCGATACCGGCGTCTCGGCCTCGACGTTCAACGTGCGGATCTCATCGCTGCGGTTCTTCCTCGGCATCACATGCGGCCGCGAGGAGATGAAGCGGTACATGCAGTTCCGAAGCAAACCCCGGAAGTTGCCGATCGTCCTCAGCGTCGAAGAGGTGGGCGACCTGATGGCCGCGGTGCCCGGACCCGGGCTGAAGTACCGTGCGGCCCTGGGTATCAGCTACGGAGCAGGTCTGCGGGCCTCCGAGGTCTGCAATCTCAAGGTCACGGATATCGACTGTGACCGGATGCTGATCCACGTCGAGGACGGCAAGGGCAGCCGGGACCGCAAGGCGATGCTGTCGCCGGGGCTGCTGGAGCTTTTGCGCGACTATTGGCGCGAGGCGCGGCCGGAGGGCTGGCTGTTCCCGGGCAAGCCGAAGATCAACCCGCTGTCACCGCGGCAACTGAACCGGGCGTTCACGTCCGCAAAACACATGGCGGGGATCAACAAGCCCGCAACCCTGCACACGCTCCGCCATAGCTTCGCGACGCATCTGCTGGAGGCGGGGACGGATGTGCGGATCATCCAGGTTTTGCTGGGCCACGCCAAGCTCAGCACCACCGCCCGCTACGCGCATGTGGCCACCAAGACGATCCGCTCCACCGTCAGCCCGTACAAACGTCTGAAGGAGCTGCAGGACCACACTCTCCGGCGCGGACTGGTGTGACCTGACGCCGGGGGTGCCCGGGCGGCCGGGACTGGAGCTTGCTGACATCTTCCGAAGACACGGACCCGCGTGGCGGCGGGCCAATGCCGGGCATGTCAGCCTAACCCAGCTCAAGGTGATGTCGGCGATCGAGGCCTGCCGGACCGAGGTGCTCGGCGGGCATGTCGCTGCGTGCGGAAAATGCGGTCACCGGCACATCGCCTACAATTCCTGCAAGAACCGGCACTGCCCGAAGTGCCAGGGACCAGCCGCACGTGACTGGATGGCCGCGCGGGCCGAGGACTTGCTGCCGGTCGAGTACTTCCACGAGGTCTTCACCCTGCCGGCCGAGATCGCGCAAATCGCTTACTGGAACAAGAAGGCAGTCTACAGCCTGCTGTTCCGCGCCTCGGCTGAGACCGTGGCGACCATCGCCGCGGATCCCCGGCATCTCGGCGCCCGGGTCGGCATGACCAGCGTGCTCCACACCTGGGGCTCGGCGCTGACCCACCATCCGCATGTCCACATGATCGTGCCCGGCGGCGGCCTGTCGCCGGACGGCACAAAATGGATCGCCTGCCGCCCCGGGTTCTTCCTGCCGGTGCGCGGCCTCTCCCGGTTATTCCGGCGACTCTTCCTCGAAGGGCTGGCGGTCCTGCACAAGGTGGGCGCGCTTCAGTTCTTCGGCGACCTCAAAAACCTGGCTCAGGCCGGCGCTTTTGCCACCTACCTCGCCCCGCTGCGCAAGACCGAGTGGGTCATCTACGCCAAACCGCCCTTCGGCGGCCCCGAGGCCGTGCTCGCCTATCTCAGCCGATACACGCACCGCGTGGCGATCTCGAACCATCGCCTGATCAGCGCCGATGCTGCGGCCGTGGCATTCCGCTGGAAGGACTACCGCATCAAGCACGGCGACCGGCAAAAGGTGATGCGCCTCGAGACCGGCGAGTTCATCCGCCGGTTCCTGATCCACGTCCTGCCCGATGGATTCCACCGCATCCGGCACTACGGGCTGCTGGCCAGCGCGGCTCGCAAGGCCACCATCGCCCGCATCCGCAGATTGCTCGGCGAGGCGCCGCAGGACCCGGACCCGCAGGAGAGTGCTGAGGTCATCCCACTCACACTGCGCGAACCGTGCCCCTGCTGTGGCGGGGCGATGCGCATCATCGAGATCTTCCGCCGCGGTCAGAAGCCGCCATCTCGAGCACCACCCCGGGAGCAGGCCGCATGACGCAACGCCCGTCTCAAACGCGCGAAACTCACCAGCTGCCGCCCGCAGGCTGGACCGCTCCTGGCCTGCCCGTTACTGCGCTTTGCTCAGGAAAATGCAATCAACTGTTCCGCCGGCATCCGAAACCCACGCCCCCAGTCGTCCGAGCGACCTCCAGTGATAGGCACGCCATGTCCGGTCGGTGGCCAGACCCCACCCCCGCAATCACCCGCAGCACGCTTTCCCCATAGACAGCGCCCGGGTCCCGCGGCTTCCTCCTTCCGAGGTTTGTCAACGCGGGCCGACGCCCGCAGACGCCCCGCTGTCACGCAGCGGCCCGCATCGAAAAACCTTCAGGATTCCGGACGTTCGCCGCAGGTGCAACGCGATCGGATAGAACTGCAAAAGCGGACCTTTGGCGCTTTCGAACACATCCACGTTACACAGCAAAGGTGCGCGACTGCTGTATCGACTGCGCAAGCTCGCGGCAATCTTTCAACTCGCATCCTCAGGAGATTGAAGGGATGCTAGGATTGGCCAGGGCTTCCCGGACGCTAAGTCGGGATGCCGAGGCTCCGACTCTGGGGCACCGTGCTCATCCCGGAGATTGTCAATCAGGTCAAGACAGCGAGCAGCGGGGTCATCTTTGCCACCATTGCTTGTCACTGCCAGTAACTTCCCACGCAGTTCAACTGCTGGGACGGGCACGATATTGTAAGCATTCTCCCAGTTTTCCACCGGGACGTGTTCTGTGACTGCGTTTTGGATCGACTGCCAAGTCATGAACGCTTTTCCTGTTTTCATCTCAAAATCGATCAGCATCAGGACGTCTTCGGTGCTAGGGTCTTCGGCAACTGCGGCAGCGAGCGAGGCAAGCTGCTTCGTTGTCGGCCCATCCTTTAAGAGGTCGCGGACATGAGCCCGGACTTCGGAAAACTCCGAGATCAAGCTACTCAGTTCGCGTCTCCAATGCCATCCGTCGTATGAACTGCCATCGATCGCACCGCTGACGGTCAGCTCGATAAGGCGGCGAGCGGCGGACACGGTGCCAAACCGCAACACGGTCTCGCGCCACGCATGGTTTCGATAAAAGCGTGGGTCGTCTTCGGCGAGAATGAAAGTCACGTCTTCAGTTTTGTCCAAAGACGAACTACGGAGTCCGTGAACCATCTCTTCGAGCATTCGTGGATTACGCTGCGCCTCCGGCATGCTGCTTACGATGGCGGGCAAGTTGGTGACGGGGGTAGCGAATGGCAAAAGGCGCAACCAATCGCGTAGCTGATACGCGTCGCTCTGTGTCAGGATCCAAGTCTCCTTCTCGGCCGCCTCGAAGGTCTCAGCTATGCCGTTGGCCACGAGGTTTATATCGATGTCCTCGCCAGAGAGAACCAGCGACAACAATAAGGCTGCGCGCGCTTGCCGCGGCGCGAGAGCAATTAGCTTACTGATCGTCGCGGCACGTTGGCCGTCAGGAAGCCGTGCTCCTACAATGCCGAGCGCAACTGCAAGCTTCACTTGCGCATCTGACGAACCATCGACAATCAATGTCTCGATTGCGCCGAAGATAGCCTCCGCTTCGATAGATGTCGCGGCGGGATCGGTGGCCCGGGCCTCCCGGCGCGTTTCGACGCGCGAGAAATCTACGCCGATCAGGAACTTCTTGTCGTCTTTGGGTTCATTTGCCTCAGACCACTGGGCAGCCAGCACACGCGCCGCGAGCTCGCCAAAGTGCTCATCCGTCAGGTATTCACGCATCAGCGCTGCGGTCTCCGGCACATTCATCGCCAAGAACGCTCGTTGGTACTCATGCATGTGTGGATGCTGCGCTTCGTGCATAGCGTCGCGATCCTTCCAGCCGCTCGCGGTGGCTTTTTCGCGGAAAACCCGATAGCGATGTAAATTGTCGTCAAGCATTCTCTTCAAGAGTGGAAGATGCGCGACGGACGGTGCGCGGCTCATCATCGTTGCAATGGTAGCTACGCGCCAGCGCTTCTCATCCCCTCCGGCGAGCATGCGCTCAGCCCATTCGCACGCCAGCTTGCCGATTCCAGCCAAGGCTTCTTCGCTAAAGGGTCGCGCCCGTTCTTCATCGCCGTTGGTCTCGCGGGAAAACAGCGCGGCCAGTTGAACGATTTCTTCAATATCGGCATCTGCCGCCCGCGCCTCAATCGCGGCTACCAGATTTGCGCCCGGCGTATGGCCGATGCGGTCGCGCAGACCGTGATAGCGATCACCTGCAGCCTGATTGTATTTTCCGCTGGCATCGCGCACGACTTTTCCAGCAGCAAGATACGCGTCGATCAGCCGACCAACAGCGGTTGGTCCAAGCACTGAGGAGGCAGCTTCAGCGTGGTCGTCGTGGCGGTTTGTCTCTTCGAGGGCAATTTCGAGCAGTTCGTCGTCCTCAAGGGCAAAGCCGGCGGCGGCAAGAACATTATCCGCGCCGTAGAAGAGCTCGCGGCGTTCGCGCAGGCGACGCAGCAACCCACTAGCGAGAGCCTGGGGATAGCGTTCTCGTACTTCGTACAATAGATGCCTATCGCTATCGCGCTTGCGGTCGATCTCCATTTCCGCAACAAACTCAGCAATGTCGGCATCGCATTCATCTCCGCGTGGCGAGTAGATGAGCGTACGCAGGCGCTCAATGTGCGATATTCCGGCAGCAGTGCGTCTTTCGCGCGCTCGCTCGAGTTCTTGCTGGACAGCGTCGACTGCAATGTCGTCGAGGTGACCCTTTCGGGCGAGGATGTCGTAGGTCGCGTCGCCCGCGTCCTCTAGTAAGTCGGCGACGTGACGGTCCGCCCGTCGAAATGACAGCGCATCGACAACCGTCGCTTTCACTTCCGGCTCGCTGTCACTCCTCGCTATTGCGGTCGCAAGATCGAGGCCGTCAATTCCGCTATTCGATGCGATTTCATGCAGTACATGCTTGCGGATTTCCGATGGCAATGAAGCAATCCGCGTAGGCGCGTCACTCCCAAGTACGGAGGGACGAAACTGCTTCGCCGCCCGGAGCGCGTGCAGGTGCACCTGATCGTCCGCGTGCGTGACAAGTGGCCAAACAAGATCGCTGAATTCCGGCCTGCCGGACGCAATCATGAAACGCACCGCACGATCCACCTTGCTTGGCGCGTGCCACTGCTCGGCGAGGCTCCGCATTTCGGTGCCAATCGGTGCCCATACCTCGTCAGTGGCGCGGAATATCATTTCGCCCGCGAAGACAGGATCGACTTCAAAAGCTGTGCAGATGGCGGCGCTGCATGCGGCCCTATATACGGCGTCCCCGCGTGCGCACCGTTCGATTGCGAACAGAACTGCTTCTTCCCAAGGCCGCTGATTGAGCACGTCGACCTTAAGTTTTTCGCTTGCTGCCGGATCGCTGACGGCCTGCAGTATCAGTCGCTCGACGTAGTGTGAGGCGTACCATTCCTGAAATTGCTGGTGCTGAAACGAGTAGCCCGGCGTGTCGCCGGAGCGCGTCAGAACGTGATTGCTGACAAGCGTGTCGAGCAACGTGTCGGGCTGAGTGGAGATGGTGATTTGTCCGTCGTCCAGCAGAACCCGCGCGGTGTTAGCGACCGATTTGCGCGCGTTGCTGTCCGTGATCGCCGTGTTGGCCGTTGTCGTTGCAAATACGGCGAGGTTATCCAAATAGTCCTGCTGGAAGCCGAGGGCCACGGCATGAAGCGCAGCCGCACTGCGGGCTTCCTGTTCGTGTGCGGCAATGAAGCGCCGTAGCACTTCTTCCTTTGTTGTCGGAAAAGGCGTGCCCTCGGGCAGCGAAAGAAGTGCCGTGAGGTAGAGTGGGATGGTCACAAGATCCCGGACACCCGCTGTCCGCCAAGCCTGATCAACGAGTTGTGCGCCAGCGTCGCCCCGCAAGCCGTGCGCGATCTCCATTTGCTGATCGTCGTCAAGCGGCAGTAAGTCGACCCTCGTCCCGCTGAACGGAATGTCGAGCGCTTGCTTGCGTGTGGAAATGACAAGACCGAGCTCGGGCAATTCAGCCTTGAGCGCAGTGATTTGCACGCGGGCGCGTTCACGTGCGGCGGCATCCAGTTCGTTCCAGCCGTCAATAAGCAGAACGACACCGGGGTTCGCCGCGACGGCGTGGAAATCCTGCTCGGAAATTCCGTTGAACGCGGGGCGTTTCAGGATGGATGCGAGCAATGCGACGCCTTCGGTGGACCAATCTCCCAGCGGCACGATAAGCGGCGTGCCATTGCCGTTTTCCAACAGACCTTCAGCCATCTGAAAAAGAGTTGTCGTCTTTCCCATTCCGGGCGCCGCGACAAGGATAAGGTCATCCAGTTTGGTCACCGCGTCGGCAAGTGCGCTCGTACTGAGCGCCTCGTCCACATGCTTCACCTTTAACGTCAGCGTGAGTGCCACTTTCGTGCCTGGCCATTTGGGTGTTCGACGGAACACGACCAAGTCCGCAGCGGCGGCTTTTTGAAAGCGCGCAGTGATTTCCGAAACGGTCGGCGGCATGGTCGGACCGAAGGGAAGCTTGTCGATAACGCTGCGCCACATGTCCTCAGAGTGCTTCTGCTTCCAAGAGTGCAGTAATGCCTCAGTGAAAATGGGATCATCTGAATCAATTGCCTTTGCACAGTCTTGGCAAAGCCAAATCCCGTTCTCTTGCGATTTCCTTTGTTCGGGCGTCATTTCGGCGCGATAACGGCGCGCACCAACTCCGGGGGCTGCAGCACAGATATGAGCGGCAACTCCAATATTCACCTCCTTTGAGCCATTGCTGGTCGGCGCTGACGTCAGCTTCCTGCAACTGGGATTGCTACAATGATACCGGGCTTGCTTCGCTAGGCGATTCTTGGTCGCCTGAGAAAAGTCGTCCCTGTTGTTACTCTTGGCCATCGACGGTCTGCTCGGATTTGGTCGTGTGTCAACGTTCTATATTTCGCCCGCCGGTGGATTTGTTGCGGATCTCGGATGAAATCAAAAGCAGAGAAAGATACTCTGCTTCCTCGACGATTTTGCTTAAAGTTCCGCCAATCGCAGCCTGCGCTTCTGCGGCGAAATCAACGTCCCCAGTTCGCAGATGCTCGATCAATTCGGACACATCCGATTGCAGGGCTTGGTCAAAAGCATTGAGCCGCCGGGTCAGTTCCTCGTACTTTCTTTCGAAGGCAGCCTCCAAACTCCGACGGGCAGCAATCTCTTCTTCGGGACGAGTCTCATCGCCGAGCCGTTGTTGATCCATTGCTCCAAGTTCGCTGGCAAGGCTCAGCACCTCCCCAAACATGCTTGCCATAACAGATGGGGCTTGTGGCAATCCGAGTTGTTCAGCCCAGAAGGCAGCTCCTTCCACGTCGGGAAGGAGGGTCTGGTAACCAGACTTTGCGAGCGACGGGAACGCGATATCCTCAATGTAAGGCATGATTGTCAGGTGGATAGACGAGTCCATCAATGACCGCACGAGTTCGGCTTGTTCAGCGAGCGTGATCACCGCATCCGCAATGTCGGGCGCAGGTAACAGCGCGAGAACGTCTGCTGGCGGCCACGGCAGAATACCCTTGGCGTTAGCGCGAAGATGGAACTGTGCGACGATCCCGGTTTCCTCTACCAGGCGCTCAATTTCTGCCTTTCGCTGAGCTAGTCGTGATTCCCCGGCAGTTTTGGCAGAGAGGGATACGAGCCGAACGGAGTTGCCTACTCGCGCGCCTTTGCCGCGCGCCGACCAAGTTACCGCTGGCGCCTGCTTCCTTTCATGGGCTTCTCCGGCCAGAACTCGCAACGTCTCCAATAGCGTCTTAAGTCGAGTAAGCACCGGTGGAGGACCGTCGGCGACGAGATGCCAAGGCTCTTCGGCAATTGCAGTGTCGACATCGGCGATGAGATCGCTCAACCAGGCAATGAATGCACCAGCTTGGTCGGGCAGTATTGCGAACCTCTTGACGAGATTGACGCTTGCGCTGTGCAGGAGGTTCTGGAACTTGGTGACGGCGGTGTTAGCCTCTCCGTGCCCCGCGCCTGACGCTTCCAATGATGAAACAGCGGGAGGTGTCAGTGCTTCAGTATCCGCATTCAGTGAGTTCAGCTTGTCGGCGAGGTTGCCGAGTGCATCCTTTCCTCGAAAATGTGCGTCGAAGACCTTCTCCAAGGTCGGCACAAGGGCATCGAGAATTGCCACGCCTCTGGCAAGATAGTCGCTATAGCTCGGAGCGGCGACGCGGCGGGAAATCAGATCACCCCACCGCCGATTCCACTGAGGAACTGACGGAGGGGGTAGATTTTCTCGGGGAATCCGCTTTGTTGCGAGCGGCAACTGGGCAAGGCCTGCTAATTCGCCACTTGCAGTAATAGCGTTGGACACCGCAATGTCAGCCGACGGACACAGTGCCAATATCCGCTCACACAAACTTACAACCGCGTCGTGCGGATTTTTCTGTACAGAGCCGGCAACGTACCAAAGATCGCAACGGACGATCACTCCATCATCGGCATCTTCGATTGTTACAGGCCCGGCCCAAGCTGTCTCTGCCTGAATCCGTGCGAACAGCGCCTCTTGCCCAACCTCGGCGACCCAATCACTGGCGATCTCACGATCCAGGGCGGACAAGGTGCCCATCAGAGACCCCAAGAGATCGAGATTGGCATTCAAGAGGCCTTCTGGAGCCTGCATGAGACTCGCCCGCACCGCGGCTGGCAATGGCATTCCGACCAACGCAGCGAGAAGCTCATCTAAGCTCGCCAAATCCGCTGTCTCGACCAGGACAGACAAGACAGAGGGTGACATACGCTCCATCAACAGGCGGCGAGGGTCGTCTTCCGGCGAACCTTTGATCTGCGGAAGTCGATCCGCTGCGGCCTGGACCTCAGGGATGATGCTGAGACCACTCAGATCAATACCCGCAATCCCGAACATTGCGGCGCTTCCGACTTGCGTTCGCGGCAGCGCACGCACTTCAGGCGTTTCCAGCCATTCGTCGACGCCCAAGGAAACACGGCCTGAACCTAAACCCCGGAGCGCTGAGGCCAGTGCCCGCGCATCCTGTTCGTCCTTCAAGCGGGCAATCAGGCCATTGAGCACCGTTGGAGCAGGCAAGCGCCGCGCAGATAGCGTGTCCGCGACCAACGGCTCGAGATCAGCGGCGGGCACACTCGCGATCGTCCGTTCGAAACTCGTTTCGAGGGTCGGCAATGTTGTCTGGTGCGTGAGCTGCAGCAATTCTTCGGATCGAAGCTGGTGTAGGCCGGTGACCGCGCCCGGAGCAGGTGAACGAACCAGATGTTCCTGGATGAGGCGCTGTAAGGCGCGTGACAGATCGGCCTCACTGACTGAGAGCGCACGCGCCAATCGCGATGCATCGACTTCAGCATTCGCTGTGCCTGCCCAGGCGCCGGATCGCAGAATATCCAGTTCAAGGGAACGCTTCGGATCTGAAACTCTGGCTGCAACCTGGTCGGCGAGGAGTTCGTGCATCCTCTGTCCGCGCGTCAGGATATGGACATATTCGAGAAGAAGGCCATCGCTCATCTTCCACGGCTCGTACCAACCTGCCCAGTTCGTCTTTTCGGCTTCGCGCAGTTCTCGCCAGAGTCGTTCTGCGAGTTCGTCATCGGGATCGGCGCGTATTTCGGCCGCCCGCGCTCGCTCTGCAATCAGCGTAACATCTTCTTCCCGGACCGAACCGAGCAGGACGACGCCGGGCACAGACATCGCCTCTTTGAGCAAGGCGCCCCAGCTTTCCGGCCCATTCCTGCCGACATCATCCATGACAAAGCCTAAGGGACTGCCTTCTGAAGCGCGAAACGTCCGGATCAACTGGCGCAGAGATGGAATATCCTCCGCGCTCGGACGACGGATACGAAACCACCGCACCGTATGGCGCAACGTGTTGGCGACTTCCCACATTAAAGCGGATTTTCCGGCCCCTGACGGCCCGACGATCAACGCGGCCCGGCGTTGTTCAATACCATCCACCGAAGCCGACCTGCTTCGGGGGCGTTCGGCCACCAAACCTGCCGCGATGTGACCGGGTTCTACATCGACCCCGAGATAGAAGTTTGGGTCGTTGAGAGGCGTAAGGAAATCTACCGGTTCGCAGACGCCATCCCTGAGGGCGCGTTCGATCGCGTCAATGTCGATAGCGGCCAAGACATCGCGGATTGACGTTTCGGTGTCGGAGATCGAAACGCCACGATAGTTCTCCGGCGCTAACCGGCCATTTGCGTCTGCCAGAGCACCCACGCGGACCAGCAGATCGGCAAAGCACATCTGGGCTGCGATCGGGGCGCAGTTCAATCGATCTACGATCAGGCTGATCGCCCATTCCTGCGGTGAAGTCGCCACGACGATTGATGTTTGTGGGAGAAGATCGGAAGCCCCACTGAACTTTGAAAGTCTTGTGCTGATCGGACCTTCGATTGAGCGGACTGCGGGGTGGTCGTTGAGGGGGTTGAGGCCCGCCACCTCCCGCTCAAGAACGAGTTCCAGTCGCTGCGGCTGCGGTGCGGAGCCAAGCGACCGTTTCCACAGATCTTCTATGTGTCCGGCCGTCTCGCCTTCTGTATAGTCCCCAAGGTGTTCCCGCCGGCTCTTGACCTGGACAAAGCTCGTTGCTTGGCCACGCAGCTCAATATCGTCGCCACCTTCCGGGATCACGATGGCGGGCGCTTGCTGACCAGCCCATATTTCTACCGCTAACCAAGCGGACACGGCGTCCTGGTAACGAAAACCCCGGCCTGCATTGGATCCGGCCCTGGATGCAGCCTTGGCCGGTATGGACGGAGATCCTGAGGCGCTGAGCCTGGTTTTCTTCTTTGTTTTCCGGGCCAATCAAGTCACCACAAGGTCATAATCAATGACCTCAAAACATACAGAATTTGCCCCGGAAGAACAGGTTTTTTGGCAAGTAGCCAGGGCATCTAGTTTCGAGGTAGACTGCATTCGGCGTTGATATGCGCAAACTGATCGAAGGAGTGGAAACAGGTGTTATCGTCGGTCCTTTCGATATTCGGACTTGGGCAAAAACACACTCATGCCGTCAGCGCCAAGTATTCCGAAGCGACCCAATTGAACGCTGAATTCGAGCTCAACCTCAACAATACGATTGAGCTGCTGAGGTCAGAACAATTACATTTAAGACATCGTATTGCAGCCATCTGTGAGCATCCAGATGACGAAAGCACCCTTTTAGGTCAGGTCAATCCGCTTATTGAACAATTGATATCGGAAACAGAAGTCGGTCTAACAACCTCGCAGAACACTCAGGTTACGATCTCAAATAGCTCCCGCTTTGCTTCAATGCGAAAATGGGATGAGTGTTTGGGTATTCTTCACCGGCAGGTCGCCGCACCTCGGCACCAATTCAACCGCGTCGAAAGGGTTATTGGTCAGTTTCATCGTGTACTTGATAATGTTCAACAAGAAGACAAAACACTAGAAGGATTTGAAGAGAGCACGAAGTCGATTGAATTAGACTAGTCTCCCAAAAATACGAGAAGGCAAGCGCAGTGTCGACCTGCTGGTTCGGATGCTTCCGACGGGAGGCTTGACCTTGCTCGTTTCTCGACGAATACTGCCGTTGGCCTGACGCGTAGGCCGGTGTGCCCGCCATGCGAAGCAAAGCGACGCGATATTGACTTCATTGATACCATGCCGTTGGCAGGGTCCGATGAGCAGCGGGCACCTTTTCGGATCCAGCTCGGAAATGGATCATGAAACCGAACTATTCTGTAAAGAAGCTCAAGGAACTCTCAAAGCGCTACGCGCGTGCGCAACGGGTGCCATTACACAAAGCACGCGACACTGTCGCAGAGAGGCTAGGGTTCCCTCATTGGAATGATGTGACAAAGGCGAACAAGGCTGGTTGGAGCCCGACACCGGCGCAACTATCAGACATAGAGAACCTACTCAGGGACACGCTCCCTTGCAGTCAATCTGGGCGACCCGAAGATGAGCCATATATCGATGCTTCGCTTCTTGGAGAACATGCTCAACACGGCACTCTTGACGGACACGAATACTGGATCTCCGTGTCGCTAGGCGATGTACATATGTACGGGACAGGTTGGCACCTTCATGTGCCAGAGGCACCAAACAGCGCACCGCGTCTAGAGGTAGCCGAGCAGATTGAACATGAGGCTCCAATTTACGATGCCCAATTTCAGCAGAAGGCGCTAGAAATTGCAGGCGCAAGGGCAAAACAGGTTCGCGCAGGAATTGCATCAGATTGGCCGAGACGGTCCACCAAACCAGATAAAGACGGTCTCGTCCGCCATCCCATAAGCGGAAGCGACTCAGATAAATGGTACTGTCTGCATTGCGATTCATCTATGAGTGGCGAACAAATCGCCAAGAGCCTTTGGCATTGCCCCAATTGCGACGCGTCCCCCACCGATATCCACGAGAACCCTTGGTGGGTTGAAGATGGTGATGCTGGACCCAAACCAATCAGGGACGGGGATAGTCAACGGCGACCTGAACTGGTCGTCGATGTTGCAGACACTCGGCTAAAACTGGAGCTCGACGCCGACAAGATAACACTGCTGATCCGAAGCGCACTTGTTGAAGATGCCTTAAACGCAACCGAGCGTCTGGGTGCGTTATCTGCAGACATTACTGTACTCGAGGACCATGACGTCTGGATAACTTTTGATGAGGATCTTTGGCCCGAGCACAAGGAACCGGTGTCGGCCCTCGCGGTTGCCGCTCTTCTAGGAATTAGTGTTGAGCAAGAACTGTGCCTAAGACAGTTACCCTTTGCGTGGCCGGGATTGGGCGAACATACCTCCAGTACCGCTGAGTACACGAAAATGATGCTCGAAGCGTATGCTAGTCAACGGTCCGACAAATCTGTCGACTGACCATTGATCGGGAGAAGGAAGGTTGCGGGCGAGATCTCCGCAGCTTTCCTCGCTGTGCATGTGTTTCTCACCGCTGATACCTCGTTAGCTTTCAAGAGGAAGTGATGATCGGTAAGAACTTCTGACGGCAAGATGAACGTCTGCTTTGGGGAAGTTGCGGCGCAGCAACTTCAATCAGGACGAAAGACTGTTTTGGGCCGTGAGTGTCGGGCAGCGGGAGGCCGGAGGGACCATGCGGTTTGTCTGCTTCAGCAGTTTCGCCACGGCATCTAGAGATGACGGTCAATTTGCCAGTTGCTTACAGAAAAAGCCGGCGCGTGTTACAATGTCGGCGCGCGGCAGCTCCGTGATTTTGTATCCGAGGGCGGTGTAGGCCTCTGAACCGCACCGGGTTTGCCGGAGGCTTCAACTCCTGAGTAGGATGAAGTCACAATGAGCAAGACAACAAACAAGTATTCTCCTGAGGTCCGCGAGCGTGCGGTGCGTCTGGTGCTGGACAACCAGGGCCAGCACAGTTCCCGCTGGCAGGCAATCATGTCGATCTCTGCGAAGATCGGCTGTTCGGCGCACACGCTGAATGAGTGGGTGAAGAAGGCGGAAGTCGACAGCGGCAAGCGGGCGGGTGTTCCAACTGATGTCGCCGACAGGATGAAGGCGCTTGAGCGGGAGAACCGCGAACTGCGCCAGGCGAACGAGATCCTCCGCAAGGCATCGGCGTATTTTGCGATGGCGGAGCTCGACCGCCGGTCGAAGTGATGGTGTCATTTATCGACATGCATCGCGGTGAGCATGGGGTCGAGCCGATCTGCACTGTCCTGCCGATTGCCCCTTCCACGTATTACGAGCATCTGGCGAAGCGGGCCAATCCGGCCCGGTTGTCGGACCGTGCCCGGCGTGACGCGGCATTGCGGCCCGAGATCCTGCGTATTTTCGAAGAGAACTGGCGGGTCTATGGCGTGCGGAAGATCTGGCGGCAATTGCAGCGGGAGGGTTTCACTGTTGCCCGCTGCACGGTCGCCCGGCTGATGAAGAGCATGGGTATGCAAGGCATCATCCGGGGCAAGCCGCACAAAACCACGGTGCCCGACAAAAGGGCCCCGTGCCCGCTGGACAAGGTGAACCGGCAGTTCCGTGTGCCCGCGCCCAACATGCTCTGGGTCAGCGATTTCACCTATGTTGCCACCTGGAAGGGGTTCACCTATGTCGCCTTCGTTATCGATGCCTATGCCCGCAAGATCGTTGGTTGGCGTGTCAGCACCTCGGCGCATGCCGGGTTCGTTATCGATGCTCTGGAGCAGGCTGTTCACGAGCGGCGGCCGACAAAGGCGATGGGGCTTGTTCACCACTCCGACCGCGGCAGCCAATACCTGTCGATCAAGTACACAGAGCGGTTGGGAGAAGCTGGTATCGAGCCCTCTGTCGGCAGCGTCGGAGACAGTTACGACAATGCCCTGGCCGAGACGATCAACGGCTTGTTCAAGGCTGAGGTCATTCACCGCCGCGGCCCTTGGCGCAACTGCGAGGCGGTGGAATACGCAACACTCGAATGGGTGGATTGGTTCAACAACCGCCGCCTGCTCGAACCCATTGGGAACATCCCGCCGGCAGAAGCAGAGGCCAATTTCTACACCGCTCTGGAAACTGAGGGCATTGCCGCGTAACTAACTGAAATCAGCCTCCGGTAAACCCGGTGCGGTTCACCCGCTGCAAGTTCCGGTGTGACCACAGCCCAGCCCTTGCTCCTTGCTCGACAGTAGGTGGCCCAAGGGGCATTCATGGAAAGCTTGTTGAGTTCCCACTCCTTGATCCCGAGCTGAGACGCGAGGTTCACCGTTAGCTCTCGCTGCAACGCGTCGTATCGTCCCGTGATTTCTTTGCGGGCTTCCTGGCTAGGGTTAGTGTCCAGCTCGGCATCACGCTGGTGAGACAAGGCGCGTTGTGCCGCCTTCATCTCGCACCACTGTCCGATTGCTTCGGCGTTATTGCGAAGTTGAGAGGCTGTCGTGACAGCCGGTCCATCGGAAACGGGCGCGGGTGCCGTTGCAGCCGAAGCTGTTTCTACGCGGTCAGTGGCACTCTCCAGTGCGAGCGGTACTGATGCCTTGTCGCCGCTGGCGTCAGCCGTCTCCTCGTCCAATACCACGCCCAGAGCAGCGGTACACACAAGAGCGCTGAAGGCAGAGCCTGCGGCCAGTCGCGCTCCCTTCCTGCGACGGCTTCTGAATAGAAGCATGACGAGCCCGACAAGTACGGCAATGGAGGAGGCAACAATAGCTAGAGATAGAATAGTAGTAACGACACTCACGTTTAATACTCCCAACGGTCCAAAGAAATGGTCACCAGAGAGCCTCTGGTGACCGGGGAGTTCGTAAGCCGCCCGTAGACAGCCGCTACGGCCTTTAAGCCGAGGCTCTGGACATACGCCGCAGCCTCCCCGACCATAAAGGTTGAGGAGGTGGCATTACGGCTGACACCAGCCGCTACGGGAGGGGTTACGACGCCCCGAGACCACGCCGTTTTACGCAGTCCTGTCAGTATTTTACTCTGTGCCAGAGCCTAACTCAAGGAGAATGGGGTGTGGCTGACAGGTCATCTCGAGGCTTGCGCGGGGGTGTGGCGGTCGCTTTGCCGTGGTGCGCAGCAATGGTTCACATGGGGCTGACATCAGAGACATGCCCACTGCCTGAGCTATGCATCAGTATCACGCTCAGATGCGCCTTCGCCACCGTGCACCTCAGCACGAAGCACCTGCCCGGCGCGATGGTACTCCTCGGCTAGAGTGCGCACGCGACCACGGATCGGGGCTAGTAGCACTCGACGCCTTCGCAGAAGATGTACTCTTTGGCTGAACCGAAATGGTGACAGTGATGGACGCTCGTTGTGTATCAGGCCTGCCACTTCCACTGTGGCCGCCAACAGCAAATATGCCGCGCATCATTTGTATGTGCACCGGGGTTCAATCCACTGCGATAGTACGGAGTTATTTTTGGCGCAGGGGCTCCGGGCGGTGATAGATGGCACCTGCCGTATCGCGGCATGTTTCGAACTTGGCTTGGACTTCCATCAGCACCTCTAGTTGGTCTTCCAGCTCATCAAACCTGTTGAAAATTTCATCCCAAGACATGTCTAGGCCTTGTCGTTGCTCAAGCACGTCTAGAGTGTTCTGCTTGCCTGCCTCATGGGCCTTGATGAGAAACTCTAAGTTGGCAAGTTCAGAGCGTGTATTATCGAGGTCCCGGCTGAGGTGGTCTTCGAAGAACTCATAGCGTGTTTCGAGATGCTCATGCCTGTTCTGAAAGTCTTGCTCCCAAGCGACAGCGCGCTTGGTGCTAAGCCAGGGCCACCGGTCTGCTGTAGTCGTATGTCGCCAATGATCAGAAGGCTGTGAGTTTGTAGCCGACTTCCCAAACAGTATCTCCTCGGGCGCGCCTCCTTTATTGAACCTTCTGCGTACCGTATCGGGCTTCAAATCGAACTCGCGACACCAATCGGTGACGGTCTTCGTTTGCCCCTTATAGGTGAGCACTTTCGTGCGCTTCTGGTTGGAGGCTTGCTGCGCCTTGGTCAGCCATCTACACTTGTCTGGGCTGTACTCAGGGTCATGCGGGTCTATTCGGTCAAGCGTCATGCCTGGTTCGGGCATGAGACCAATCAGCCGTAGAAAGTCGCCGAAGTCCAATATGCTGGGGTGAACGACTGCGCCGTCACGGCGACGGCTCTTCATGTTCTTCCAGCTCTGGTACTCCTGAGGGTACTTATTCTTCAGCTCTGTTCGCGAAAGACCTTCAAGGTCACGTTCAAAATCGTTGTCGTCAGGCATCGTACATTTTCTAATCAAGAGGACGGTTTTCTTAGGGACATGCATCCCGTCCCGTAGAAAACTATCCGATAGCGCAACGGATACAATCTAAGCGTACATGTGTCCATGAGCGGCTAATGTTCACCGTCAGCGTAGTGATGGCAAGTGTGATGCAAATGATCGAGCGTCAGGCCCTCGTATCTGACCTTGGCAACCTCGCTAGCGGCTGCCTTAAGCGCAAGGCTCGACGCATAGTGATCTGCAGTATCCTTAGATGACCAACCACCGACTTGACGAATGATATCCGGGTTTGCATTGGCATAAGACATCGCCCCACGAAAGCAGTATCGAAAGCTGTGAAACACCTTCGAGCGGTCACTGATGCCAAGGCCGCGAATGTACCTGCCAAACCAGTCGCCCACGTTGCGGGAGACTTTGCCGTCACTGCGAGCCGGTAGTTCTGGGAAAAGATAGTGCTGCCCTTCAGCTTTGCGCCGTTGGTGAAAATCAAGAAGCCCCAACCTTACCAACTCAGGGTGTATTGGGATGCGACGCACGGAGTTGTCATTCTTGAGGTGCTTCCTGCGCCCGGTTTCCAACTGGTCAGTCTCTTCAGCAATGTCCCACTCTGTCGAGATGAAGGGGATACCGTCCTGCTCTCCGATAGCGGCGACCTCAAGCTGGCAAATCTCTTGCAGTCGCATACCGGAGAAGAGTGCAATCAAAGGCACCCAGTAGCGCGCGTGCATAGGAAAGGCTTCTGGATCGAAGCTCATGCGCGTCCGCGCTGGGCTGGCGTTTTCCTTATACGCCTTGCCGAAGATCATGCTCAACTCAGCATCGGTAAACGGTCCACGCTTCTTCAGGCTGGGTGGGTTGGCAGATCGGGCCTTAAGGCCGAGCGCCACGTTCTTGTCAGCAATCTCCTCAACCACGCAGAACTGCAAGAAGGCCCTGAAGTTTGAGAAGTGCTTGTTCAAAGTAGCGGGTGCGATAGTTTGGCCCTCAGCCATCTCATTGGCGCGGCTGGCCTCTGGAGCGGTCATGTGCCGGAACTCAGAGTGCTTGGCGGCATTGGGGGGAAGGTGCTCCAACATATGCAGGAAGTCGCGCGCATCCTGCCGTGTGATGTCCCGGATCGGTTTGTCCGACCCGAAGAAGTCCTTCATCATCTCACCGAAGGCTTTGAGGTATTCGACAGACTTGAGCCGTAGCTTGCGCTTGTCGGACAGATACTGCTCGAATGTATCCCGCAGGCAGGCGCAGCATTCTGAATGCGCCACAGAGTGTGTGGCCAAGGCGGCGCTGGGCGCAAGCTCTGGCGTGAAGTCGCCGCGATAGCGATCAAGGCTTTTGCGTTCTGATCTGAGGGCTTGGCGCATCAGCAAACTGGTTAGTGTGCTGCGTTTGTCACTGGACAAGTCAAAGCCGTGCTCCATGAGAAGCGCTTTTGCCCGCTGCTGGAAAGCCCCCAAGGCCGATGTGTCGCCGTTCTGGATGACAGCGATGTCCTCCAGCGTGTTGTTTAGCGCCGCTCTCTGCGCCTCGGGATCACCAAGTAGCTCGGTTGCGTTGCGTTCCGCATCGGCCTCGATCTGGGCAAAGTAGGCTTCGGAAAGTGCAGTCAGGTCTTGCTCAGTCGCAGCGACGGGCTCGTGACTATAGGCGGAACGGATGACTTGGAATGCCGTTTCCAGTTCGTTGCGGAGCGCGAAGTAGGGGGCCTTGGCATCAGTGAGTTTGCGCACTTTGAGCGTCCGCTTGAACTCCTTCTTCACGCTGAGCGGCTGGCCGCGCTTTGTACTGGTCAGCGCATCTCGCCATTTACTCAGCCGTGCACCCGGGTTCACTGCAAGAGCTTTCCAGACCGATGGATCACCCTCAATCAGCGCTGCAATGTCTTGCGGTATGCGCATTCGGACGGCGTAAACACCGCTCGGCTTTCGAACTAGGCCGGGATATGCAGACAAGTCTTCCACACCTCGTGTGTACCACCAATGTGTACCACTCGGGAAGATAAAGCTGTTTGATTTCAATGACCTCCTAAAGCATCAAGTACTTAGAAGGTGTTTGGTGGAGCCTAGCGGGATCGAACCGCTGACCTCCTGCATGCCATGCAGGCGCTCTCCCAGCTGAGCTAAGGCCCCAAACCGCCGCGTTTCGTTTCCGTCTCGCGGTGTGTGACGGTGATTTAAGGGAGGCTGGCGCGGGCCGCAAGCGGAAAATGCACCATCGTCCGAGATTTTTTTGGCAGCTGAATTTCGGCTGTAATTCTGGCTGTCCGGGGGAGGTGGCAGCACCTCCCCCAAGGGCCGTGTGGCCTTAGGAATCGTCGTCTTCAGAGGCGACGTCGGCGATATCTTCAAGCGAGACGTTGTCCTCGTCGTCATCGTCATCCAGGACGTCGTCGCCCAGATCCAGATCGACGTCATCTGCATCATCAAGCACCGCGTCATCGCCGTCGGTGTTTTCCTTGGCCTTGCGGCTTGCCGCGTCTTCGGCGTCGGCTTCGATCATCCGGCTTTTGCTGTTGTTCAGTTCGACCACCTCGCCAGTGTATGGGCTGATGATCGGGTTCTTGTTCAGGTCATAAAAACGTTTGCCGGTTGTCGGGCAAACGCGCTTTACACCCCATTCTTCATTGGGCATGTGGATCCCCTTGATTTTCTGCTGAGTCGGTTCGACGATTCAGGTGCCTTGCCATATGCGCCGGGTGCTGTCAAAGCCTTTGCCAAAAGGGGAGGTCGCCATGGCTGATCATCACCTGCCCGGAGATCCGCCGGTTCCGCTGACGCTGCGCCGCTCGGCGCGGGCGCGGCGGATCAGTTTGCGGATCTCCGGGCTGGACGGGCGGGTGACGCTGACGCTGCCGGCGCGGGTGCCAGAGCGAGAGGCGCTGGCCTTTGCCCAGGAAAAGGAAGACTGGATCCGCGGCCATCTGGCGCGGCACCCGGATCCCATAGAGGTAGGCTATGGCAGCCTGCTGCCCATTGACGGGCAACCGCGACGGGTGGTGGCTGGAACCGGGCGTCGCCTGCTGTTGCAGCCGGGACAACTGGCGGTGCCGGGGGCGGTGAACGGGGCGGGGCCGGGGCGCCGCATCCAGCGCTACCTGCAAGAGCTGGCCCGCGACCGGCTGGCGGCGGCGTCGGATCAATATGCGGCGGCGCTGGGCCGCAGCTATTGCCGGATCAGCCTGCGGGATACGCGGTCGCGATGGGGATCCTGTTCCTCCGATGGCGCGCTGATGTACTCTTGGCGGCTGATCCTGGCGCCACCGGAGGTGCTGCGCTACGTCGCGGCGCATGAGGTGGCCCACCTGGCGGAGATGAATCACTCACCGGCCTTCTGGGCCATCGTCCGAGAGCTTTACGGGCCATATGACGGGGCGCGTGGCTGGCTGCGCAGCGAAGGCAACCACCTGCATCGCTACCGGTTCTGACGGCGCCGGGGGGCGCGGGGGAGGGCTCAGGGCCTCACGCTGTGAGAGCTGTTGACGTGACGTGGTTTTGTGATCACAAGGACTTCATGTCCAATCCCGTTCGCCCCACCGCCGAGCCGCCCACAGGGTCCGCCCATGATCGGGTCTACCGTACCTTGCGCACGCGGATCATGCATGGCGAGATGACGCCGGGGGAGGCGCTGACCCTGCGGGGGATTGGTCGCGAGTTTGATGTGTCGATGACGCCGGCCCGCGAATCGGTACGGCGGCTGGTGGCTGAGGGGGCGCTGTTCCTGTCGTCTTCGGGCCGGGTGTCGACGCCGGAGCTGACAAACGAGCGGATCGAAGAACTGGCGGCCCTGCGCGCGCTGATCGAGGTGGAGCTGGCCAGCCGGGCGCTGCCGCGTGCGCATATTGCCCTGATCGACCGGTTGCAAAGCATAAATACCAATGTGGCCGAGATGATCTCCAAGCGCGATGCGGTGGGCTATATCCGCACCAATCTGGAGTTTCACCGGACGCTTTATCTGCGGGCGCAGGCGCCAGCGATGCTGGCCATGGCAGAGACCGTCTGGTTGCAGCTGGGCCCGACCATGCGGGCGCTCTACGGGCGGTTGCGGCGGACCGAGCCGCCGCAGAACCACAAGCTGATCATTGCCGCGCTGAAGGCGGGGGATGAGCCGGGATTGCGGCTGGCGGTCCGGTCTGACGTGACCCAGGGGCTGCGGCTGCTGGCAGGGTGAACGCCGGATCTGCGGTGTCCCAATGTCGGCCGGGTGCTCCCGGCGGCTCCGGCCAATTATAACAATTGTCCTCGCAGTTGGGCCTGGCCCGGCGCCATGCGCCGGGCCAGGCCCAAGGCCGCCAGCGGCAGCGGCGTAAGCCGGTGACGCGTGGCCGCGGGAGCGCTTGCGTACCGTTGCCCTGAGGGCCGGCGCTGATCGAGGATCGGAGGGAGCTGGATGACCGATCCCTCCTGTCTGGCCGATGAGGACGGCGAGACCGGGCCAGCAGTGCGGGCCGCTTTGCTCAGTTGCCGGTTGGCAGCCGGTGATGCACCGCTGATGTCACAAAGCCGACCGGGCGAGGGTCGGCTTTGTCGGCTGCTGTAGTGATGGCCATGCGCCCTGGCCCGGGCCGATATCCGCCCGGCGCCGCAAAGATGCGGACTTCAGGGCGGGGAAGGCGTCAGGCCGCCAGCCCCTTGGAGCCGATGTCCAGGAACTTCTGGCGCCGGTCCTTGATCAGCGTGGCGGCATCTTTGCCCTCCAGCTCGGCCAGCATCTCCGCCAGCGCGCCGCGCACCGCCTCAAAGGCGGCTTCGGCATTGCGATGGGCGCCGCCGAGCGGTTCCGGGATGATCTTATCCACCACGGCCAGCTCCTTGAGGTTCTGGGCGGTAAGGCGCAGGGCTTCGGCGGCTTCACGCATTTTCTCGGCATCCTTCCAGAGGATCGAGGCGCAGCCTTCGGGGCTGATCACGGAGTAAACCGAATGTTCCAGCATCGCGACGCGGTTCGCGGTGGCAAAGGCCACAGCGCCACCGGAGCCGCCTTCGCCGATGATGATGGAGATCAGCGGCACACCGATCTTGAGGCACATCTCGGTGGAGCGGGCAATGGCTTCGGATTGGCCGCGTTCTTCGGCACCTTTGCCGGGATAGGCGCCTGCGGTGTCCACAAGGGTCACCACGGGCAGGCCGAAACGACCGGCCATTTCCATCAGGCGGATGGCCTTGCGGTAGCCTTCGGGGCGGGCCATGCCAAAGTTATGGGCGATGCGGGCCTTGGTGTTGGACCCTTTTTCATGGCCGATCACCATCACCGGCTGGTCGTTGAAGCGGGCCAGGCCGCCCATGACCGCCAGATCATCGGCAAAGTTCCGGTCACCGGCCAGTGGCGTGTATTCGGTGAACAGCGCATCAATGTAATCGCGGCAATGCGGCCGTTCGGGGTGACGCGCGACCTGACATTTGCGCCAGGGGGTCAGATCCTTGTAAAGATCGATCAGCAACTGCGCCGCCTTGGCGTCTAGCGCTGCGGCCTCATCTGTCAGATCGGCCTCTTCATTGGCCCGGGCCAGGGCGCGCAGTTCTTCCGCCTTGCCTTCGATTTCGGCCAACGGTTTCTCAAAATCCATGTACTGGGTCATGTCGTCTCACTCGAGCGGTTTGCCCGATATATGGCCTCAAGGGGCGGCGGATGCAACTCAGCAAGATTTGTGAAGTGCTGCTATGGCACCCAAAACCGGTCAGAAGAGGGACGTTTTCCGATGAGCAACTCCTATGAGGACCGCATTCTGCGTGTGCTGGCGTATATCTACGACAACCCCGATGGGGATCTGTCGCTGGATGCGCTGGCGGATGTCGCGGCGATGTCGCGGTTCCATTGGCACCGGGTGTTTCGCGCCCTGACCGGGGAAACCTGCGCGCAGGCGGTGCGCCGTATCCGGCTGCATCTGGCGGCGACCGCTCTGGTGCAGGGCAGCGCGCGGATCGAGCGTATCGGCGAGGCTGCCGGCTATCCCAATCCACGTTCTTTTGCCCGTGTTTTCGCCGATGCCTATGGGGTGTCGCCCGCTGCGTTTCGCAAAAGAGGCCGTCTTCTGCCGCCAAATCCCAATCTGATTGCCAAAGGAGAACCCATGTTACCCGTTACCCTTCGCACCGAACCCGGCCGCAGGCTGGCCGCGCTCGCCCACAAAGGCGCCTATAGCGAGATTGGTCGCAGTTTCGAGGCCTTTTCCGCGCTTTGTACGGCGCGCAATCTCTGGCCGCAGATGCGCCAGATGATCGGTGTCTACCTCGACAGTCCGGATGCTGTTCCGGATGCGGAGCTGCGCAGCTTCGCCGGGGCCAGCACGGCCGATGACAGCGTCCTGCCGGAGGGGATGGAAGAGGTTGTCTTGCCCGGCGGCAAGACCGCAGTCCTGACTTACAAGGGGCCATACTCCGGGATCCATGCGGCCTATGGCGATCTGTTCGGGGCCTGGTTACCGCAGTCGCAGGAAGAGCCGGCCGATGCGCCCTGTTACGAGATCTATCTCAATGATCCGCATCAGGTCGCGCCGGAGGAGCTGCTGACCGAAATCTGCCTGCCGCTGAAGTGAGTGTCAGCCCTGTAGCAGGATCGCGGCCAGCGAGGCCAACAGCAGCGCCGCCATGGTCCAGTTGAATGCCCGCAGCTGGGCGGGCCGGGTCAGCAGCCGTCGCAGTTGCTGACCCAGGATGGTCCAGGTCGAGGCTGAGAAACAGCCAATCAGCAGATAGGTGCCCGATACCCAGAGGATCGCCGTCACATCGCGGCTGGCTGCATAGAGGGTGATCGCGCCGAGTGCCATTGCCCAGGCCTTTGGGTTGACCCATTGGAAGGCACAGGCCTGAAGAAAGCTGAGCGGCGTGCCCTGTGCCTCGCCGTCCTGCGGCGGGGCCGCATTGGCGACCTTCCAGGCCAGCCAGAGCATATAGGCCACCGACAGGGCGGTCATGATCCAGGTGAGTGGCGGGAAGGCGTCGAACAGCTGCATCACGCCAAGGCCCACCGGCAGGATCATCAGCGGAAAGCCGATCGCCACGCCAAGAAGATGTGGCAGGGTGCGCTGGAAACCGAAATTGGCGCCTGAGGCCATCAACATTAGATTGTTGGGACCGGGCGTGAAAACAGTGCCGAAGACAAAAGCCGCAAGGGCGAGGAAGAGTTCATAAGTCATGGCGATGAAAATGCAGGGTCTCGGCGTGAATGAAATTGCGTTCTCTGCGTGAATGGATCATGTTTTGCAACAAATGGCGAAACTTGATCAGATAAACGACAAGATATTGCGTGAGCTAACCCGGGACGGGCGGATCAGCAATCTGGAGCTCGCCGGCCGGGTTGGTCTGTCGCCCTCCGCCTGTCTGCGCCGGGTACAAGAGATGGAGCGCAGCGGTCTCATCACCGGCTACCGTGCGGTGTTGAACCGTCAGGCGCTGGGCGTGGGGTTTGTCACTTATATCGGCGTTGGCCTTGGCGAACACACCAAGGAGGCGCAGGAGGCCTTTGAGGTTGCGATGCGACAGGCGCCGGAGGTGGTGGAGTGCCACAATATCACCGGCACCATCGAATATCTGCTGCGGGTCGAATGCGCAGATCTGCCAAGTTACAAGAAGTTTCACACCGATATTCTGGGCACGTCGCCTTATGTCACTTCGATCACCACCTATGTGGTCATGGGATCACCCAAGGATCTGCGGGCCTAAGCGCCGGGGTGGTGGTATTTTTGAGTATTTGAGGAAAGGTGACAGGGCTGCTGTCACCTTTCGGCCAGGGTGGCGCGCATGGCGATGGCAGGGGAGGCCAGTACGGGGATCTCCGTTTTCACGAGATCAGCAGCCCCGGCCATCGAGGCCTGCGCCAGGACCACACAGGCGGTATCAGCCACCAAGGCCAGGCTTGTGCTGATCCAGGTGGCGATCTCGGTGTGGAACAACTCGCTGTTGCCATTGGTGAAATGAGGCCAGAGGCCGGTCAGCGGCAGGCTGCGGATCTCGGCGGTCTGGCCGTTTTGGGCGAAGGCGCGTTCGAGCAGCGCAGTGGAGGCCGCGCGGGTGCTGTCCAGGCAGTAGGCGAGCAGCACCGGACCGCCGATCTGGGCGGCGACCTGCATCATCGGCCAGTCGAGTCGCGTGGCGCCAGCGGTTTCCGCCAGCTCGCCCAGCGTGGTGCAGGTGCACAGGGCGGGACCGGTGACCTGGCGGATCTCGGCGGTGACCTCCTCGCGCAGGGTGTCGTCGATGCCATTTTGCGCCCGTTCCAGCCAGTCGGGGCGGACAATGTGGTGCAGTTTTGCCGAGCCGGCCAGCGCCTCGAAGGTTGCCACATGGACGTCGGCCGTATGGATGAGCGTGAGGTCGGTCATGATCTGCGCCTGTGGTTGGGCGGGAGCGCGGTTGCGCTCCCGGCTTTCTGGGTCAGCTGTTGCTGGCGATCAGGTCCGATTGGGCGACAATCACCTCGGCCTGTTTGATCGAGGCGATATCGACCAGGCGACCCTTGTAGACGGTGGCGCCTTCGCCGTTGGCCTTGGCGGTTTCCATTGCGGCAAGGATTTCGCGGGCCTCGGAGACTGCCTCTTGCGACGGGGTGAAGACCTGATTGGCCAGTGCGATCTGTTTGGGGTGGATGGCCCATTTCCCGACCATCCCCAGCGTGGCGGAGCGTTTGGCCTGGGCGATATAGCCCTCGTCATCAGAGAAATCTCCGAATGGACCGTCCACCGGCAGGATGCCATGGGTGCGACAGGCGGCAACGATGGCGGCCTGCGCCCAGTGCCAGGGATCGGACCAGTGTTTTTCGCCCGCGCGCAGCATGTAGTAGTCTTCCTGCGTGCCGCCGATGCCGGTGGTCTGCATGCCCATCGAGGCCGCGAAATCCGCCGCACCCAGCGACATGGCCTGAAGGCGCGGGCTGCTGGCGGCGATGGCTTCGACATGGGCGATGCCCGCAGCGGATTCGATGATCACCTCAAAGGATACCGGTTTGCTGCGGCCCTTGGCGCGTTCAATGGCGGTGACCAGCGCGTCGACCGCATAGACGTCTTCAGCGCAGCCCACCTTGGGGATCATGATCTGATCGAGGCGGTCACCGGCCTGTTCCAAAAGATCCACAACATCGCGATACCAATAGGGCGTATCCAGCCCGTTGATGCGCACCGACATGTATTTGTTGCCCCAATCGACCGTGTTCAGGGCCTCGATCACATTGGCGCGGGCGCTGTCCTTGTCGGAGGGGGCTACCGAATCTTCTAGATCGAGGTTGATCACATCCGCTGCCGAGGCCGCCATTTTGGGAAAGAGCTTGGTGTTGGAGCCGGGGCCGAACAACTGGCAACGGTTGGGGCGGGCCGGGGCGGCGGGTTGGATGCGAAAACTCATGCTGGTGACCTTTGGGTAATGAAGTGTCAAATTTTCCTTCTGTTTTGGTATTAAATTACGATCCGACCTGCAAGGAATTTGTGCAAGCGCAGCATTGCAGATGCAGAAAGCGGCAGCTCTGACGCGTGCCTGCGGGCGCAACCAAGCAAGGAACGCGCGCATCCTTCGCGAGGATCGAACAATCTTCGTGTAATTCGCGAAAACGTCGAAGAAATCTGCGTTGACCTGCGGATATTGCGTGGAATTCGGGAGCCTCTCGCAGAGCGGCTCTCTTACACTCGCGCGGAACTCGACTTTTACTCAGGAGGCCCCGCCATGATCGAGACCCCGTATCTGCTGTTTCTGGGCGACGCGCCCGATATGCTGGCTGCCAAGGTGGCCATCGGTATCCGTGACTGGCGGCCCGACCATGCGGTGGGCCAGATCCGCCTGCCAGGCTGTGGTGCCGATCTGGGGCTGACCGACATGACGCTGGCAGAGGCCAAGGCCGCCGGTGCCAAGACGCTGGTGATCGGTGTTGCCAACCGGGGCGGCGTGATCTCTCCGGCGTGGAAAGAGGTGCTGATTGCGGCCCTCGAGATGGGCTATGATCTGGCGTCTGGCCTGCACAACCTGCTGCGCGATGAGGGCGATCTGGTGGCAGCTGCCCAGACCCATGGCGGCACCCTGCATGATGTGCGCGTGCCCACTGTTGGCTATCCGATCGCCAATGGGGTGAAGCGCAGCGGCAAGCGCTGTCTGGCGGTTGGCACGGATTGTTCGGTCGGCAAGATGTATACCGCGCTGGCGATGGATGCCGAGATGCAGGAACGCGGGATGAAGTCGTCCTTCCGCGCGACGGGTCAGACGGGTATTCTGATCACCGGCCAGGGCGTGCCGCTGGATGCCGTGATTGCGGATTTCATGGCCGGTGCCGTCGAGTATCTGACGCCGGACAATGAAGACGACCACTGGGATCTGATCGAAGGTCAGGGCTCTTTGTTTCACGTGTCGTATTCCGGGGTGACCATGGCACTGGTGCATGGTGGGCAGCCGGATGCGCTGATCCTGTGCCATGAGCCGACCCGTGAGCATATGCGTGGCCTGCCGGGATATAAGCTGCCGAGCCTGGAGCAGCTGCGTGATACCGCGCTGCCGCTGGCGCAGGTTTCCAACCCGGACTGCAAGGTTGTCGGCATTTCCGTCAACACCCAGCATTTGAGCGAGGAAGAGGCGAAATCCTACCTCGCCGAGGTCGAGGCGCGGATGGGTCTGCCTGCGGTTGACCCCTATCGCCATGGCGCTGGCCGTCTGGTGGACGCGCTGAACGCGGTGTGATCTAACCTTGCTGTCGCCGGGGTGGTCCGACAGGATCGGAGCCTCCGGCGGGAGTATTTCGGGAAAGATGACATCCGGGGCCTGCGTCCTTGCCGGCGCCTTGTCCGGTTGGATCCCGCGCGGTCGGATTTGACCAAATAGAGATTGACTAAAACCGCAGTGATGGAGACAGCCATGCAGATCAGCGTGACCCCCGATACCTTCAAGCTGGCGCAGGTCTTTACCATCTCCCGCGGCTCGCGCACCGAGGCCAAGGTGCTGACGGTCCGCATTGAGCAGGATGGTATGACGGGCTGGGGCGAATGTGTGCCCTATGCGCGCTATGGCGAGACGCTTGAGAGTGTCACTGCCGAGATTGAAGGTCTGCCCGAGACATTTGGTCGTGAAGAGCTGCAATCGCTCCTGCCTGCGGGCGCGGCGCGCAACGCAGTGGATTGTGCGCTATGGGATCTGGAAGCGAAACGGGCGGGCAAGCGCGTCTGGGAGCTGGCAGGTCTGCCGGAGCCAAAGCCCGAGATCACCGCCTATACGCTGTCGCTTGATAGCCCCGAGAACATGCAGGCGCAGGCAGCGAAGAATGCCTATCGTCCGCTTCTGAAGATCAAGCTGGGGACCGCTGACGATATGGCCCGCCTGGAAGCCGTGCGCGCGGGTGCGCCTGATGCGCGGATCATCGTTGATGCCAATGAGGGGTGGAGCGCGGAGGTCTATGCCGATCTTGCCCCGCATCTGGTGCGGCTGGGTGTGGCGCTGGTTGAACAGCCGCTGCCCGCGGGAGAGGATGAGGCCCTGTTAGGGATGGAGCGGCCGGTGCCGGTCTGCGCCGATGAGAGCTGCCATGACCGTGAGAGCCTTGCTGCGCTTGAAGGGAAATATGATGTCATCAATATCAAGCTGGACAAGACCGGCGGGCTGACCGAAGCGCTGAAACTGCGCGAGGCGGCACTGGCGCGGGGCTTTGATGTGATGGTGGGCTGCATGGTGGGATCGTCTCTGGCGATGGCCCCTGCGACACTGGTGGCGCAGGGTGCGGTGGTCACGGACCTTGACGGGCCGCTGCTTCTGGCCGAAGACCGCGAGGAACCGTTGAATTTCGACGCAGCCGGCGTGCACCCGCCGAACGCAGCCTTGTGGGGTTAAGGAGACCAAGATGACCCGTACCGTATATGTGAATGGCGAATACCTGCCCGAGACCGAAGCCAAGGTCTCCATTTTTGACCGCGGCTTTCTGATGGCGGATGCGGTCTATGAGGTGACGTCGGTTCTGGGCGGCAAGCTGATCGATTTCGAAGGTCACGCCGTGCGTCTGAAGCGCTCGCTGGATGAGCTGGAGATGGCGGAGCCCTGCTCGAAGGAAGAGCTGCTGGAGATCCACCGCAAGCTGGTTGAACTGAACGGTATCGAGGAAGGCCTGGTCTATCTGCAGGTCAGCCGTGGCTCGGACGGGGATCGTGATTTTGTGTTCCCCTCTGCCGATACCCAGCCGACGCTGGTGCTGTTTACCCAGAACAAACCCGGTCTTGCGGACAGCCCGGCAGCCAAGAAAGGCGCCAAGATCATCTCGATCGAGGACATCCGCTGGGGCCGTCGCGACATCAAGACCGTGCAGCTGCTCTACCCCTCCATGGGCAAGATGATGGCCAAGAAGGCCGGCGCAGATGACGCCTGGATGATCGAGGATGGTCATGTGACCGAGGGGACGTCGAACAACGCCTATTTCGTCAAGGATGGCGTGATCGTCACCCGCCCGCTGTCCAATGACATTCTGCACGGCATCACTCGCAAGGCGGTTCTGCGCATGGCGGAAGAGGCGCAGCTGAAAGTGGAAGAGCGCCTGTTCACCATCGAGGAAGCCAAGGCGGCGGATGAGGCCTTTACCACCTCGGCTTCTGCTTTCGTGATGCCGGTTGTTGAAATTGATGGTGTAGCGCTGGGCGATGGTACGCCGGGCCCGATCGCCAAGCGCCTGCGCGAGATCTATCTGGAAGAAAGCATGAAAGAAGCGATCTGATCGCGCTGTTCTGCGAGACCGGAAAAGGCCGCCCCCCGTGATGGAGGGCGGCCTTTTTATTGGTGGTCTTTCGCGCGTCGTTAGAGAAGCGACATCAGCTTGCGGGCTGCATCCTCGGAGGAGGCCGGGTTCTGTCCGGTGACCAGCTTGCCGTCGATGATGGCAAATTCCGCCCAGTCGTCCTGTTTTTCATACAGGCCGCCATTGGCTTTCAGCATGTCCTCGACCAGGAAGGGCACCACATCGGTGAGGCCAACGGCCTCTTCCTCGGTGTTGGTGAATCCGGTGACACGCTTGCCCGCCACCAGCGGTTTGCCATCGGCCCCCTCGGTGTGGCGGAACACGGCCGGGGCGTGGCAGACGGCGCCGACCGGGCGGTCGCTCCGGGCGAACCCTTCGATCAGGCGGCGGCTGTCGGCGTCTTCGGCCAGATCCCAGAGCGGGCCGTGGCCACCGGGGTAGAAGATCGCATCGAAACCTGCGTCTGTCACCTCGGACAGCACCTTGGTGTTGGCCAAGGCGCCCTGTGCGGCGGGATCGTCCTTGAACCGGCGGGTGGCTTCGGTCTGGGCGCTGTCATCGTCGCTTTTGGGGTCAAGTGGCGGCTGGCCGCCCTTGGGCGAGGCCAGCGTGACTTCGGCTCCGGCATCTTTGAACACGTAGTAGGGGGCGGCGAATTCCTCCAGCCAGAAGCCGGTTTTTTCGCCCGTGTCGCCCAGTTGGTCGTGGGATGTGAGAACCATCAGGATTTTCATCTCGGGTCTCCTTTCCATATGAGGTTCAGATCAGTCGGCGAGGTGAATGACGCGTTTGCCAAAGGCCTCGCCTCTCAGGAGACCAACGAATGCGGCGGGCGCTTGTTCCAGACCTTCGATCATTTCCTCGCGGTATTTCACTTTGCCGTCCTGTACCCAGCCGGTCATCTGCTTGGCGAACTCCGGGTAGAGGTGGCCGAAATCGTCAAAGACAATGAAGCCGCGCATGGTGATGCGCTTGCGCAGCAGCTGGCCCATCAGATAGTTCATCCGGTCGGGGCCTTCGGGCAGGGCGGTGGCATTATACTGGGAGATGAGGCCGCAGAGCGGGATCCGAGCCGAGGGGTTCAACAGCGGCATCACCGCATCGAAGACTGCACCGCCGACGTTCTCGAAATAGATGTCGATGCCATCCGGGACCGCCTTGGCGAGATCGTCGGCAAAGCTATCAGTCTTGTAATCTATGCAGGCATCAAAGCCCAAAGTGTCGACGACATGCTGGCATTTTTCGGCCCCGCCGGCGATGCCGACAACGCGCAAACCGAGGATCTTGCCGATCTGGCCAACGGTCGCGCCCACGGGTCCGCTGGCGCCTGCGACCACCAGTGTTTCGCCTTCCTTTGGCTGCCCGATCTGGGTGAGACCCGCCCAGGCGGTGAGACCGGGCATGCCCAGAACACCAAGCGCCCAGGAGGGGTTCTGCGGGGTCTTGCCCATATTGATGGTGAGGGTGCCATCAGACAGTGCATAGTCCTGCCAGCCGCCGAAGGCGACAACCCAGTCGCCCGGTTCGTACCCTTGAAGGTTGGAGGTCACGACCTGGGCAACGGTGCCGCCCACCATGACCTCTCCGATTTCGACCGGAGCGGCATAAGACGGGGCGCTGCTCATCCGGCCGCGCATGTAGGGGTCCAGCGACAGGTATTCGTTGCGCAGCAGCATCTGGCCTTCGCCGGGGGTCGGGATGTCGCTGGTTTCCAGGCGCAGGGTGCTGTCGGTCGGCTCACCCTTGGGGCGCTCTGCGAGGACGAATTTGCGGTTGGTGCTGTCGGACTGTGGCATGGGATGGTTCCTCTCTGATGAAGTTGCGAACTAGACCGATCGTCTAGTGGTTGGAAAATTTTTTTGGCGCGGATCAGCTCTGCGGTGGTGGGAGCATGATCAGGGTCTGGGACATGGCGGTTTCAACCGGCGCGCCGTCCTGGGACAGATGTGCCATGAGGCTGGCGCCCAGCCAGATCTGGTAGAGGGTTGTGGCGGTCTGGTCGGGATCGACACTGGTGGCCAAAGACCCATCCGCCTGCGCGCCGCGAAGGCAGTCGGACAGGCGGGCGACGATCGATTCAACGCCGTGTTGCAGGATCGCGCGCATGTCGGCGGACAGATCGGACACTTCTGCTGCTAGCTTCACGATCAGGCATTTCTGCTCTGCGTTGCCGGAGATCTGGCGATCTTTCCAGCAGCGGAAATAGCCCAGCACCTGATCCCGCCCCGATTGTTCGGGATCATTCAGCGTGTGCCGGAGCTCCAGCCGATATTGATCAACATAGTGGCGCAGGAGCGCGCAGCCATAATCCTCTTTCGAGGCGAAATAGTGATAGAAGGAGCCTTTGGGCACCTGCGCCGTGCTCAGCAGCTCGGTCAGGCCAACCGAGGTGTAGCCGCGCTGTGCGGTCAGCTTGCGGCCGGTGTCCAGAATTTGCAGGCGTGTCTCACTCATGACGCTAGACATAAGCTGACTAGACCGATTGTCTAGTGGCGCTTACAGAATTATTTCTGCGGCGGATCAAACCTGCTGAAAATGCGACAAGGCCCCGCGATTGCGGGGCCTTGTTCAGGCTGATGCCAAGTGTGAGGGAGGTGTTACTTGATCATCAGTTGTGGGGAGACGACGTCGATACCCAGTGCCTTGCCGACGGCGAAATAGGTCAGCTTGCCCGCGTGGACGTTCAGACCGTTCAGCAGGTGCGGATCATCGGCGCAGGCCTGTTTCCATCCTTTGTTGGCGAGGTTCAGCATGAAGGGCAGGGTCGCATTGCCCAGGGCCTGGGTCGAGGTGCGCGCGACGGCGCCCGGCATGTTGGCCACGCAGTAGTGCATGATGCCGTCGACTTCGTAGATCGGGTCGGCGTGGGTGGTGGCTCTGGAGGTCTCGAAGCAGCCGCCCTGGTCGATAGCGACGTCGACCAGAACCGCACCCGGCTTCATCTCGCTGAGCTGTGCACGGGAGACCAGTTTCGGCGCCGCGGCACCGGGGATCAGAACCGCACCGATCACCATATCGGCGTCACGGACCAGCTCAGCGGTGGCACCAGCGGTGGAATACTGGTTCTTGAAGTCGCGACCGAAGACATCGTCGAGGTACTTCAGGCGTGTGAGCGACCGGTCGAGAATAGTGACATCTGCGCCCATGCCCGCAGCGATCTTGGCCGCATGGGTGCCGACCACACCGCCGCCGATCACAACAACCTTGGCGGGGGCCACGCCGGGCACGCCGCCCATCAGAACGCCACGGCCACCGTTTGCCTTTTGCAGGGTGTATGCGCCAACCTGCGGGGCCAGACGGCCGGCCACTTCGGACATCGGCGCCAGCAGCGGCAGGCCGCCACGGTCGTCGGTCACGGTTTCATAGGCGATGGCGGTACAGCCGCTTTCCAGAAGGTCCTTTGTCTGCTCCGGATCGGGGGCCAGGTGCAGATAAGTGAACAGCAGCTGGCCTTCGCGCAGCATCTTGCGCTCAACGGCCTGGGGTTCCTTGACCTTCACGATCATGTCGGCGGTCGCGAAGATCTCTTCGGCGGTGTCGATGATGGCGGCACCAGCGGCGACGTAATCCTCATCGGTGAAACCTGCACCCATGCCAGCACCGGCCTGGATCAGGACAGAATGTCCGTGGTTAACGGCTTCACGGGCGGCGTCCGGCGTCATGCCGACGCGGAATTCCTGCGGCTTGATCTCTGTGGGGCATCCGATTTTCATGTAATCACTCCTCCTACATGCTTGCGCTATTGTGCCGCAGGCGCAGTGAAAAGTGCTTCTTTTTTGGGCAGATTAAAAAGGTGCAGATCGAAGGTTCTTCGAATATATTGTAACTTTGACGAAGGATCTTTCACCATATGTCACTTGATCACACGGATCGTCGGATCTTGCAGGTGTTGCAGAAGCAGGGCCGGATCTCCAACGCAGAGCTGAGCGAACAGGTTAACCTGTCTGCGTCGGCCTGCCACCGACGGGTCCAGCGCCTGGAGGCGGATGGCTATATCCGCAATTATGTCGCGCTGCTGGATGCACGCAAGATGAACTTGCCCGCAACGGTATTTGTGGAGATTACCCTGCAAAGCCAGGCCGACGAGCTGCTGGACGCGTTTGAGAAGGCAGTGGCACGCATTCCGGATGTGCTTGAATGTCATCTGATGGCGGGAACGGCGGATTACATCCTGAAGGTGGTGGCTGAAAACACCGATGATTTCGCCCGCATCCATCGCCAGCATCTGACGCGACTGCCCGGCGTGGCGCAGATGCAAAGCTCCTTTGCGCTGCGTACGGTGTTCAAGACCACGGCGCTGCCGGTCTGATCGGGGCAGCGGCCCTTTGGCAGGGCGGCTTGTCAGGCTCCGTGATCTGGGAAAGACTGCTCCGGCAGAACAAGACGGCAGGATCGTCGCGGGCGGGGGCATATGGACTGGGACTATATCATCATTGGCGCGGGCAGCGCGGGGTGTGTGCTGGCCAACCGGTTGAGTGCCGCAGGGCAGCGCGTGCTGCTGTTGGAAGCGGGAGGCCGGGACAACTACCATTGGGTGCATATCCCGATGGGATATCTCTATTGCATCAACAATCCGCGTACCGACTGGATGTATCGGACCGAGGCCGAGGCCGGGCTGAACGGGCGGGCGCTGATCTATCCGCGTGGCAAGGTGCTGGGCGGCTGTTCCTCCATCAACGGGATGTTGTACCTGCGCGGACAGGCGGCGGATTATGACGGCTGGCGTCAGCGCGGCCTGACCGGCTGGGGCTGGGACGACGTGCTGCCCTATTTCAAGAAGTCAGAGGATTACGTCGAAGGGCCGTCCGATCTGCACGGCTCGGGCGGCGAATGGCGGGTGGAAAACCAGCGGCTGCATTGGGATGTGCTGGACGACTGGATGCAGGCGGCCGCGGACTGGGGGCTGCCAAAGGTCACGGATTTCAACACCGGTAACAACGAAGGAGTCGGTTACTTCCGGGTGAATCAGCGTGGCGGCTGGCGGATGAACACCGCAAAGGCGTTTCTGCGGACTGCCACCGGCGAGACACTGAAGGTCGAGACCGGCGCCCATACACGGCGCATTCTGATCGAAGAGGGCCGGGCGGTGGGCGTGGAGTACAGCCAGGGTGGCGTGATCAGGACCGCGCGGACGCGGGGGGAAATCGTGCTGTCGGCGGGCGCAATCAACAGCCCTCAGATCCTGCAACTCTCTGGCCTGGGTCCGGCGGAACTGCTGCGGGCGCATGGGATCGAGGTGCATCGTGACCTACCTGAGATTGGGCGGAACCTTCAGGATCATCTGCAGCTGCGCTGCGCCTGGCGGCTGAGCGGGGCAAAGACGCTGAACACGCTGGCAAACTCGCTGATTGGCAAGGTGAAGATCGCTGCCGAATATGCGCTGCGCCGGTCTGGCCCGATGTCGATGGCGCCCAGTCAGCTGGGTGCGTTTTCACGGTCGCGCCCGGATCTGGCAACGCCGGATCTGGAGTATCACGTGCAGCCCCTGACGCTGGAGGCATTTGGTCAGCCGCTGCATGACTTTCCGGGGCTGACGGCGAGTGTGTGCAACCTGCGGCCCGAAAGCCGGGGTGAGGTGGCGATCACCAGCGCCGATCCGATGCAGGCGCCGCGTATTGCACCCAATTACCTGTCAACCGCAGGCGATCGTCAGGTCGCGGTCGCCGCGATCCGGCAGGCACGCGCGATCATGGGGCAGTCCGCCATGCGCCGCTATCTGCCGGAGGAGCTGAAGCCGGGCGGCGGATCCGATGAGGAGGCGGATCTGATGCAGGCAGCGGGTGATATCGGCACCACGATATTTCACCCGACCTGTACGGTGCGGATGGGCATCGAGGAGACGGCGCCGGTGGATGGGGCACTTCGGCTGCGCGGAGTGGCGGGGCTGCGGGTGGTTGATGCCAGTGTGATGCCGGTGATTCCCAGCGGCAATACCAATGCCCCCACAATCATGATCGCGGAAAAGGCAGCTGACATGATTTTGAGTGATCATCGCGCGTAATTGGCGTTTCTCGCACCGTGCCCCCTTGCGCCCGTTCGGATTATTCGATTCCCTGTTCTGACCCTGTCGGCGGTCGCGCCACGGGGAGCGATGGCCTGTTGGCAGTGACGGCGCGGAGTGCCGACGGATCTCTGCGACGGTATGGTGTGACATGAAACAATCACATCCGCCTGCTACTGCCGCGTGACTGACCACTAACCGACCAAGGAGCCCGAGCGTGACCAGCGAGTATGACCCTGATTCCTTTGACTGGCTGGACGCTGAACTTCAGGACACGTTGGACGAAGATTTCGAGATCGAGTTCGCCGAACCGATGCTGTCGATGGAGCTGCGCAAGATCTATCGCTCACAGCATCCGGAGATGCTGGACCGTAAGGTCTATTTCCGCAATCTGCTGCGGTTGCAGGCGGAGCTGATCAAGGTGCAGGACTGGGTCCAGCACACTGGGGCAAAGGTCTGCATCCTGTTTGAGGGCCGCGACAGCGCAGGCAAGGGCGGGGTGATCAAGCGGATCACCCAGCGCCTGAACCCGCGGGTAGCGCGGGTGGTGGCCTTGCCCGCCCCCAGCCGCCGTGAGCAGAGCCAGTGGTATTTCCAGCGCTATGTGCCGTATCTGCCGGCGGCGGGTGAAATCGTGCTCTTCGACCGCTCCTGGTACAATCGCGCCGGGGTGGAGCGGGTCATGGGATTTGCCAGCGATGACCAGGTCGAACAGTTCTTTCAGGACGTTCCCGAATTCGAGCGGATGCTGGTTCGGTCGGGCATCATCCTGCTGAAATACTGGTTCTCCATCACCGATGAAGAACAGCAGCTGCGGTTTCTCATGCGGATCCATGATCCGATGAAACAGTGGAAGCTGTCGCCGATGGATCTGGAGAGCCGAATCCGCTGGGAGCAGTATACCAAGGCCAAGGAGGATATGTTCGAGCGCACCAATATCCCGGAAGCGCCCTGGTATATCGTCGAGGGCAACGACAAGAAGCGCGAGCGGCTGAACTGTATCGAGCATCTGCTGACGAAGATTCCATATAGCGAGGTGCCGAGCGAACGGGTCTCGCTGCCGGACCGGGAGTACAAGCCCGATTACGAACGCCGGGTGCTGCCGGATGACCTCTATGTGCCCAAGATCTACTGACGGCAGGCCGTTTGTCGCGTCTGGACAGCCGCCGGGACCGGGCCCTGGCTGCGCCTGATCGGGCGGGCGCGCAGGCGTGGTGCGGGGCTGTTAGGGAAAGCGCAGTCAGGGCGCTGTCTACCCGTGGGTTCTGAGGAGAGAAGGAACCCGGAGCGGCAAATGCCTTGGTTGTAAGGGGGTAAGACAAGCGCCTGATGGGGGGGAGACGCTGCCTGCTCCGGGTTTAAACCACCGGGTGTTCCAGATCCGATGGAGCGGGCAGCTGCTGGGGAAACGCTTCAGCCTGCCCGTGCATTAACCAGACTAGCGCAGTTTTCCTGAAACGAACACACGTATTGCGTGTATTTTTTGATAAAATATTAATTTTATAGGCGACGGATTGTCGCACTCGCTATTTTTGGGGAGGCCAAAAACGACAAACCCCCGCGGCAAAGCCTCGGGGGTCGTCAATTTTGCGTCCAGAACTGCGGATCGAAGGGCTCAGAGGAGGCCTTCGCGCTGTGCTTTCTTACGTGCCAGTTTACGGGCACGGCGAATCGCTTCAGCTTTCTCACGCGCTTTTTTCTCGGACGGCTTCTCGAAATGTTGCTTGAGCTTCATTTCGCGGAAGACGCCTTCACGCTGCAGCTTTTTCTTCAGGGCACGAAGCGCCTGATCGACGTTATTGTCGCGAACACTAACCTGCATGTGGTTTTCACCACCTTTCTAAGTTGAGTTGCAAGGATTTGCAGGAGCTGGCCATATAGCAAGGTCGTGCTAGCTTGTCCAGTGCCGGGCAGGGGCGGTGCAGATGCTCCTGTAGCTGTTTGATGCGTCATTGTCGCTGAGCCGAACAGTCCGGGCGTGTCTGTCCGCGCCGCAGGTGATACCCGGTGTCCAGAAGACGCGATTGCGATTAGAGAGAGATGAGATTTCGGAAGGCGATATCATGACGATTGAGGATCACACCGACCCGCGCTCCGTGCCTGAGGCGGGCGACACCATCGAGCGGCTGCTGAATGCCGCATTACTGCATGTGCCCTTTGATGGCTGGAGCGCCTCGACATTCTCTGCAGCGGTGGCGGACGCCGGTGTTGCCCCGGCGCTGGCGGAGGCGTTGTGCCCACGCGGCGCGGTAGATCTGGCGGTTGCCTTTCACAGGCGTGGTGATCAGCTGATGCTTGAGCGATTGGCGCAAGAGGACATGACCGGCCTGCGGTTTCGCGACAAGATCGCACGGGCGGTGCGTCTGCGGCTGGAGGTCGTCGACGATAAGGAGGCCGTGCGCCGTGGCACCACTTTGTTTTCGCTGCCACAATACGCAGGCGATGGTGTTCGGCTGATCTGGGGCACGGTGGATGCGATCTGGACCGCGCTTGGCGATTCTTCGGAGGATATCAACTGGTACACCAAGCGGGGATCGCTTGCGGGCGTTTATTCTTCGACCGTGCTCTATTGGCTGGGAGACGACAGTCTGAACCACCAAGCCAGCTGGGAGTTTCTCGACCGTCGCATCGATAACGTCATGCAGTTCGAGAAACTGAAGGCGCAGATGCAGTCCAACCCGTTGCTGAAACCTCTGTTGGTGGGGCCGAACTGGCTGGCCCAGCAGATAAAGGCGCCGAGCGCGCGCGACGACCTGCCGGGCAGTTGGTCGACCCCGCGGCGCTGATGGGCGCAACGTTCTGGTTGCCTGCGCCAATGCAACGTCTTTGACGGGCAGCCGTCCTTTGCTAGGCAGTGACAACAGCGGAGGAATGCCAATGACCGAGATGATGCAGGCGATTGAGATTCGCGAGCCGGGTGGGCCTGAGGTTTTGCAGGGATGTGCGCGCCCGATGCCGACCCCGACGCATGGGCAGGTGGTTCTGAAAGTGGCCTATGCAGGAGTCAATCGCCCGGATGCGCTGCAACGCGCGGGCAAATACGCACCTCCCCCGACCGCCAGCGACCTGCCGGGCCTGGAAGCCTCAGGCGAGGTGGTCGCCATTGGCGCCGGGGTCAGCGAGCTGACTGTGGGCGACCGGGTCTGTGCGCTGCTACCCGGCGGCGGCTATGCCGAATATGTCGCGACGCCAGCGGCGCATTGCCTGCCGGTGCCTGAGGGGCTGTCAATGAAGCAGGCGGCCTGCCTGCCGGAGACCTGTTTCACCGTCTGGTCCAACGTCTTTACCCGCGGGGGCCTGCTGGCCGGGGAGCGGTTTCTTGTTCACGGAGGGTCATCCGGTATCGGAACAACTGCGATTCAGCTTGCTTCGCAGCTGGGCGCGCGGGTCTTCACGACCGCCGGATCAGATGAGAAATGTGCGGCGTGCCTGACGCTTGGGGCCGAACGGGCGATCAATTACCGCGATGAGGATTTCGTCGAGGTAATGAAAAGCGAAGGCGGGGCCAATCTGATTCTGGACATGGTGGGCGGCGACTATATTCCGCGCAACGTGCGTGCGCTCGCGGATGATGGCCGCATGGTCCACATCGCGTTTCTGTCAGGTCCGAAGGTGGAGTTGAACTTTGCCCAGGTCATGGCGCGGCGTCTGACGCTGACCGGATCAACACTGCGACCACAGAGCGATCTGGCAAAGGCGCAGATTGCGCGGGATCTGCGCGAGGTGGTCTGGCCACTTATCGAGGCAGGGAAATTCGCGCCGGTGATGGACCAGACCTTTGCCCTGGAAGATGCGTCGGCGGCCCATGCACGGATGGAAAGCTCTGCGCATATCGGCAAGATTGTTCTGGAGGTCGGCGGCGAGGGGTAGGCCCCGCCGCGCGGGCTGATCGTGCTGGCGCGGTTGTCGCCGACACGTGTCAGGCAACGGCTCGGCGATAGAGATGCCAGGTGGCGTGTCCCAATACCGGGACCACCACGATCATGCCCGCAAACATCGGGATCGCAGCGACCAGCAGCGCAAGCGCGACAATGAGGCCCCAGACCAGCGAGACCCAGAGATTCCGGCGCACCACGCGCAGGGATGTGGCGACAGCGATGGGCAGGCCGACATGCCGGTCCAGCAACAGCGGAAAAGACACAAGGCTGACCGCGAGCGCTGCAAAGGCGAAGATCCCGCCTACGGTGCCGCCGATCACCAGCATTGCCCAGCCGGCACCGGTGGTGAAGATATCCTGGGTAAAGGCCGCCAGAGATGTCGGGGCCTCGGGCCCGAGCGTGCGGTTGTAGATCGCCGCAGCCACCGTCAGCCAGAGGATGCAGAGCGCGGCCAGATATAGGCCCAGCATCAGGATCGACAGGAATGCCGGGGAGCGCAGCACGGCAAAGGCGTCCATCCAGCGCGGTGTGAAACCGGCCTCGCGGCGTGATGACATCTCATAGAGCCCAACGGCGGCGACCGGGCCAACCAGCGCAAATCCGAGGACCAGCGGGAGGATCAACGGCAGGAGGTTCATCGACAGGCTGAGGACAACCAAGGCCACGCCAATCAGTGGGTAGAGAAAGACAAGCGCCATTGCATCAGACCGGCAGGCCGCGAAATCCTGCCACCCGGCCCGCAGCGCAGCACCGAGGTCTGCCATGTCCAGCTGGAGCACGCGGGGCATCTCGCCTGCCTTGTCACTGCCCAGATGGTCCACCGAAGCGGAGAGATGGGAACTGGTCAGGCCAACGGATTTTGCCAGCCAGCTGATGGGGTTTCCGATGGTTCGTGCCATGATTATTCCTCTTGGGTTCGCGCAGTGCGCGGCAGTCCGGTCAAGGGAGGTGAGCACGACAGGTTCGGATCTGAGGTGCTCTCAGAGTGGTGCATATGCTCAGTCTACCATAAAGGCAGCGCAAATTGGGTCACTATGGCGCGAGGGATGCCATTTCCCGGTGCCTCTCCCTGTGCTTCGGCGCAGGGGCCGTCTGGCCGTGCGGATCGCAGCGCTAGCGGATCGGCTCGAACACCGCGTTTTTCTGCGTGCAGTCCCGGATCACATCGCGGCCGCAGGGCACGGGTTTCAGGTCGCGGGATAGACAGATGCGGGCTTCCTGGATGTGGCCATTGCGGCAGGTGATGGTCAGCGTGTCGGGCTTCAGATCGGGGTTGTCCTGCAGAAAGGCCTGCTCCACCAGACTGGCGGGTAGGGTCACGGCTTGGGTCAGCCTGCGAAAGGCACGCGGTCGGTTGATCTCTGCGTAGGCCTGCCGGGAGAGGGCGAAATATTCGCGAGCGGACAGGCCACTACAGGTTCCGTGTTTCTTCCACTGATGCCAGGCGAGGCCGGAGGTCCCCATGATGTCGGCCATCTGCTGCGTCTGCTGGCGGGTCGGCGGTGCCTCTGCGGTGCGGCAGTAGCTCGGCCAGCCACGATGGAACTGCGGCCAGAGCCCATGCAGGGTCCAGCCATGATCGTGGCGGGGGTCGCATTGCTCGGACCGTTTGGCATCGCCTTCCAGCGCACACCAGTTCGGCGACCAGCTGAGACTGAGGACATAGTAGTCGAACTGCCCGGCAATCTCGCCTTCGGCTGTTGCCTGTCTCGGCGATGTCGCGGCAAAGGCGATGCCCAGTCCGACAGTTGCTACCGCAATAAGGGCTGCCTTCAGGGTCCGTTTGATGCCGCGCATTCGCCTCTTTCCTTATAGAAACATCGCGACTATATAGAATTGAAGTTCCCCGACAACGGAAACCGCCCCAAATCGGGGAAGCCTCTTTCAGGCGACGGGAAAGATGTATCTGGGACAACCGTGTTACTAAGGAGATGAGCGCATGGCAAAACCGTTGATGGCCAAGGCGACCGCCGTGTGGCTGGTGGACAATACCACGATCAGCTTCAAACAGATTGCCGATTTTGTCGGTATGCACGAGCTGGAAATCCAGGGCATCGCTGATGGCGATGTGGCTGCTGGCGTCAAAGGGTTCGACCCGGTTGCCAACAACCAGCTGACGCAGGAAGAGGTGGATAAGGCCGAAAACAACCCGCTGCATAAGCTGAAGTTGAAGTTCAACCCGGCTGCTGCCGGTGAAGAGAAACGCCGTGGACCGCGCTACACGCCGCTGTCCAAGCGTCAGGACCGTCCGGCGTCGATCTACTGGCTGGTGAAGTTCCACCCTGAGCTGTCCGATGGCCAGATTTCCAAGCTGGTGGGCACCACCAAGCCGACCATTCAGGCGATCCGCGAGCGGACCCATTGGAACATTGCCAATATCCAGCCGATCGACCCGGTCGCGCTGGGCCTGTGTAAACAGTCCGAACTGGATGCCGCCGTACAGAAAGCCGCCGCCAAGAAGGCTGCCGAAGGTGGTGTGATGAGCGATGACGAACGTCGCAAGTTGGTGTCGACTGAACAGTCGCTGGAGATGGACGCAGAGCCCCGTATGCCGTCGGCGATCGAGGGTCTGGAGACCTTTACCCTCGGTGGCAGCGACAAGCCGAGCCGCGCCGAAGAAGAGGATGTGGTTGACGCTGACAGCTTCTTCAACCTGCCTGCCGGTGGCGATGACGAGGATGACGAGGACGATACGGATCCCCGTTTCTAAGCCACACGCGCCCCTGCACAGGGGTGACGCAAGATAGAAAAAAGCCACGGGATGCACAGCGTTCCGTGGCTTTTTTGCGTTTCAGGCGCCTTGCCTTCGGGGTGGCTGTGGCGTGGATGCTGGCAGGCCGCTGAGCTGCGGGCAGGCCAATTATTCGACCGTTACAAAAAATTCGCCTTTCGGTGCGGATCGCTGCATTTTTCTGACATTTCTGCCTTGACGCGCGGCCGTGGCTGGCGTACCTCGCACCCCGACGGCGCGGTAGCTCAGTTGGTTAGAGCGAACGACTCATAATCGTTAGGTCGGGAGTTCGAGTCTCCCCCACGCCACCATTTCTCCTTGAAAACAAAGACTCGACCGCTGGCATATTGCTGGGTGACTGCGCGGCGTTTCCGCCTGTGAACATCAGCGTCCAGCCGCTGTGTCTGATCAGATATCGCCTGGGCATGGGGCGTGGCCGTGGGCCAAGGGTGGCACGGGCGTGTCAGATGTCCTTGCGGGCGCGCAGGGCCGCCGTGATGGTGCCTTCGTCGAGGTAATCCAGTTCTCCGCCGATGGGCACGCCCTGCGCAAGAGAGGTGAGCCGAACCCGGCCGTTGAGCTGATCGGCAATGTAATGCGCCGTGGTCTGGCCGTCGATCGTGGCGTTGAGCGCCAGAATCACCTCCGTGACGTTCTCGGCTTGAACCCGGTCCACCAGACGGGGAATGCGCAGCTCGTCAGGGCCGACGGCATCCAGCGCCGACAGGGTGCCGCCAAGCACGTGATAGCGCCCTTTGAAGACCGCAGCCCGCTCCATCGCCCAGAGATCCGCGACATCCTCCACCACGCAGAGTTCGCCATTGGCGCGGGTCATATCCTCGCAGATGGTACAGAGATCGCTGGTGCCGACATTGCCGCAGTTGAGGCATTCACGAGCCGAGGCTGCAACGTCACTCATCGTTTCAGCCAGTGGTGTCAGCAGCAGGGCGCGTTTGCGGATCAGGTGCAAGACCGCCCGGCGGGCAGAGCGCGGCCCCAGCCCCGGCAGTTTGGCCATCAGGGCAATCAGGTCTTCGATATCGGTGGTGGAGTTCTTGATCATGCCTAACGCCCCTGTCTGCCCTGCTATATAGGCTGATTGCCCTTGGAAAGCACAAGGGGGCGCAGGCAGTCTGTTCAGGTTTTGTTTTACAGTGCCTGCGGGGCAAAAGAAAAGGCGGCCACAGGGCCGCCTGATCGGGTCTGCATGATGCCGCAGCTTAGAACGGCAGCTTGATATCCTTGGGCAGGCCCATGCTTTCGGTCAGCTTGGCCATTTCGTCCTGCGCCTTCTCGGCTGCCTTCGCTTGGGCATCCTTGATCGCGGCGAGGATCAGGTCTTCGACCACTTCCTTGTCGTCGCCGTTGAAGATCGACGGATCAATATCCAGCGCCTTCAGATCGCCCTTGGCCGAGGCGGTCGCCTTGACCAGACCTGCGCCTGCTTCGCCGGTGACCATGACATTGTGCAGGTCTTCCTGCATCTGCGCCATTTTGGTTTGCAGTTCCTGTGCCGATTTCATCATCTTGGCCATGTCGCCAAGACCGCCGAGGCCTTTGAGCATCTGTTTTCTCCTAAGTGCGAGGGCGCAGCGCGCCGTAAGTCATCCCGGCACATATCGCAACTGCAAGGCCGATGAACAAGTGGGGTGGCGCCAAGCAATCTTCTGCAAGGTCGTAGGCTACCGCATAATCCAGCGCGTTTTCGTACCGGTCAACCGCAACGACAAAGGCAAGACCGGCCCAGAGCACGGCAGCGATTGCGAAGGTCGGGCGGTTTCGTGTGGTCAGAGCAATGCCCGCAAGGGCAAGCAACGCAAGGGACACGGGCAGGGTGGAGAGGCCAATCAACTCATCCCAGGCGGTGGCCGGACCATCACCCGGTTTCCAAGACAGTCGTTCCTTATCACAGACTTCTGCAATTGCTGCGGCGGGAAACAGCGTCATTAAGCCTGCAAAGCAAGTTACTCTTCTTCGAAGGGGTCCCATTCGTCCTCGACCTCTGGCAGGGCGTCTGCTTCGACCTCGGCGGCGAGGTCTTCGGCGGTGCGGATCTTGATGATCCTGGCCTTGGGGAAGCTGTCCAGAACGGCCTGTACGATCGGATGTTGACTGGCCTTGTCGCGCAGGGCGTTTTCAACTGCATTGTCGCGTTCGGTGATCGTCTCACCACCGCCTTCGTTTGCGATGGAAATGACCCAGCGTGCCTGCGTCCAGGTCTGCAGCTGCTGGCCAAGGCGTTGTGCCAGATCTTTGGGCGCGTCATCGGTGGGCTGGATGGTGATCCGCCCCGGCTGGTAGGAGACCAGCCTCAGGTAGGTTTTGACATATTCCAGCAGCAGGCCATCCCGGCGGACGCGAATCAGTTCAACGATATGTTCAAAGCTGGGGTATCGGGCCAGCGCCTGATCCATCTGCGGCGCAAGGGCAGTGGCCGGTCCGCCGCCCGTGGCGGAGATGGTCTGCGACATCGTCGGCCCGCTGCCAGGGCCGGGCTGATAGCCGGAGGCTGTCTGACCCGTGTTGTGGCCGGAGTTTTGATTCTGGCCGGTGTTTTGGCCCGCATATTGCCCGGCATGGTGCCCCTGCGCGCCCGCCTGCGGCAGGGGGGCGCCATTGCCGGGGCCAGCTGGTGGCGGCGGCGGGGTGTCCTGAAGCGTGCGCATCAGCTGTTCGGGGGTTGGCAAATCAGCCACATGGGTCAGGCGGATCACCGCCATTTCGGCCGCCATCATCGCGTTGGGGGCGGCGGCAACCTCCTCCAGAGCCTTCAGAAGCATCTGCCACATCCGCGTCAGCACCCGCATCGGCAGGGCTTCGGCCATCTGGCCGCCACGGGCGCGCTCATCGGGGCTGACGGTGGGGTCTTCAGCCGCATCAGGCGTGATCTTCACCACAGAAACCCAATGGGTGATCTCCGCCAGATCGCGCAGCACCGCCAACGGGTCTGCGCCCTCGGCATATTGCGCACTGAGTTCCGTCAGTGCCGCCGCCGCATCGCCGCGCAGGATCATGTCCATCAGGTCCAGTACCCGGCCGCGGTCGGCAAGGCCCAGCATGGCGCGGACCTGATCGGCGGTGGTCTCGCCCGCGCCATGGGAAATCGCCTGATCCAGGAGCGAGGTCGCATCCCGGGCAGATCCTTCGGCGGCGCGAGTGATGAGCGCCAGCGCGTCGTCGGCAATCTGGGCGCCCTCAGCCGCTGCGATCTTGCGCAGGAGGGCAATCATCACCTCCGGCTCGATCCGGCGCAGGTCAAACCGCTGGCAGCGGCTGAGCACCGTCACCGGCACCTTGCGGATTTCGGTGGTGGCGAAGATGAACTTCACATGCGCGGGCGGCTCCTCCAGCGTCTTCAAGAGCGCGTTGAAAGCACTGGTCGACAGCATGTGAACTTCGTCGATGATGTAGATCTTGTAGCGGGCCGAGGCGGCGCGGTACTGCACCGAGTCAATGATCTCGCGGATGTCTCCGACACCTGTGCGCGAGGCCGCGTCCATCTCCATCACATCGACATGGCGGCCTTCCATGATCGCCGTGCAATGCTCGCATTTGCCGCAAGGATCGGTGGTGGGGCCGCCCTGGCCATCCTCGCCGATGCAGTTCATGCCCTTGGCGATGATCCGGGCGGTTGTGGTTTTGCCGGTGCCGCGGATGCCTGTCATGATGAAGGCCTGGGCGATGCGATCGGCGGCAAAGGCGTTCTTCAGCGTCCGCACCATGGCGTCCTGACCCACCAGATCGGCAAAGGTCTCGGGCCGGTATTTGCGGGCCAGAACCTGGTATTGACCCGAGGTTTGGTCTGCTGTGTCGCCTGCTGTGTCGCTCATGATGTCTCGTGCCAGATTCGGGGGTCGGTCGTTGATGTCCGGGTAAAGTAGGCAAGCCCGCGCGTGGCGTCCACCGCTGATGGTGGTCGCGGCAGGATAAGGGGTGTGTGCCATCGGGCTTTCAGAAACCATTAGGTGCAGGGCCGACAGATCGCTACATTGGAGGATGTGATCGTCCGGGGGGATTGCTGGCGTAGGATCAGGCGGTGAATTGGCAGTGGGGGCTGACCATGGAGGATGGATCTCAACACGGTGACATCGAAGAAGAGCGGGCCGGGGGCACGCTGATCTTGCACGCGCTTTCGGTGGCGGATGGTATTCTGGCGCTATGCCCGCTGCCCGGTGCAGGGGGCGATTATCGTGGCGACATGGACCACATTCGAGAGTGGCAGCCCGGTTTGGTCATTTCGATGACCACGGAGGAGGAACATGCCGCAGTTGGTGCCGAGACGATCGGGACGGATCTGCAGAGTATTGGCAGCCGATGGATACATTTGCCCGTCCCTGATTTCAGTGCGCCGCCGCCGGAGATCCTGAGCCGTTGGCCGGAGGTCAGCCATCTGGCGCGCAAGGCGCTTGTTGGCGGTGGTCGCGTGCTGGTGCATTGCCGGGGTGGCTGTGGCCGGTCTGGCATGGTGGTGCTGCGGCTGATGACGGAATGCGGCGAGCGGCCGGATCTGGCGTTGGCACGGCTACGGGCCATTCGCCCCTGCGCAATCGAGACCGACGCTCAGATGATCTGGGCGTATGGCCCGAGGCGTATTCCCGGCAAAGGCTCCTGACAGCGGCTGTGTGAAAGGGGCCGGCGCGGGGAGATGCTCCCGCCCGGATATGACCTTCGGCAAGGTCATATCCCGTTGGGCGTGGCGCCGCGCAAGCGCGGCGTGCGGTCCTTTCAAAGCGGCGTTCAGCTGACAGCTGCGAGCTGCGGCGGGGTGATTCGGGCCATCTGAGGTGCCAGCGGCACAGCCTGTGCCAAGCCGCAGGGGTAATCCGGCAGCTTGGAAAGGGGGAGGCTGTCAGCCGAGGGCAGAAAGAGGGCATCCGCGAAACGGTCAAGACCGGCCAGATCCGCCTCTTGCGAGACACCACAATAAATGCGGATGCGGTCATGTCTGGCGGCAAATCTCGCCTCGCAGGGCCGGTCGCAGGCGGTCAGCTCGCATGTCCCGGCAATTTCGAAATCCTCGGTTGTGACGGCTTTTGCCTGTCCCATGGCGGCGGCGAGGCGCGCAATCATGCGCTCTGCCGCCGGGCAGGGTTGCCCCAGATGCTGGCAGGTGCTCAGGGAATAGCCATGTGTCGTATCAGTCCAGTTCATTGCGCCCTCCGCGCGAAGGAGGGGATGAACGGTCAGAGCTGGCAGGCCAATCGGCGGACATGCAGACCCTGCCAGGACACCCCGCCCGGTTTCGAGTTTCTCATCAGATGGCAGGTCTCCTGACTCGCGGGTCGCGGCAACTTCGGGGCCTTCCCAACACCGTGAGATCCAACGGGATCCGTGGCATCAGTGGCATGGTCCGAGGTTGCTCACCGCTTACAGTTGCGGGGGCAGTCGCGGCATTGATCCGGTATGTCTACCATCTCGCACCGTGTTCCCTTTTCATCCTGATCGCGTGGCAGCGATGCAGGAACCATCTGCCACTAGGGCTAGCGGCTGGCGGGGCGAGTCGTCAAGCGCTACGTCAGGGGATGGGGTATTTCTTCGGCGTATTGCCTACCATATCGGGGCGGAGTGGCGCCCCGTGCCACTATATATAGCGGCAATGCCAGAGTCGTTTGGTGTGGTGGATCAGCGGCCAAACTGGCAAGAGGCAGCTAACTCTGCCGTGGGCGGCGACTGAATGTCGGGGATGGGGGGAGGTGAGAGGTTGGACATCGACCCAAGCGGGGCTCGTTGTGGCTGCTTCCTTCCGGATCTGACCAGGTTGGCGAGGCGCTTGCCCGCGCCAACCTCTCACTGGTCGATATAGGAGGGCAGATCAGGAATGGCAAGCCCGTCTGACCGCAATAAGGCGCATGGCAGCGGGCGCATTCAGGCGGGGATCAGAGCTTGACACCGATCCGCAAAAATCCGTCGGCGGTTGTGCCGTACAAATTGTGGCGGGCCGGGTCGAGATCGGTGAGATATGTGCGGGCGCCGGGTCCGGTAAAGATCTCGACCTCGGTCGAGGGGTGACTGGACAGTCGCCAAGGGGGCGGCGCTTGTTCCAATGGATCTCGCATCAGGCGCCCGGCGACATAATCGCAAATCACGTCCCTGACCCGCAGGGGGGGCGTCGGCAGGCGGGTCGCGGCCTGGGCCATCGTGAAGTTGCCGCCGCCGCCAATGCGGTAACTGCTTACTGCTACGGCGAAATGTTGGTTCTCTGGTATTGGAGCTCCTTTCCAGCGCAGATTGCGGATTCGGTGATTGCTGGGGTCAATCAGCTCACCATCGCTGGCAAATCTGGCAGGTACGGAGACATCGATGTCGTATTGCAGCCCAAAGATGACATCAAAGTTGTGACCGGCCCGGTCCGTGTCCAACAGCGGGTCTCCAGAGGTGCCCGGCGCGATCTGATTGAAGAGACCCGCCGACATCTCCAGCCAATCGCGCAGCTGGGCACCATTCAGAACCACCGTGCGCAGCTCGTTCGGGAAGGGCTGGATGTCGACGACATGGCGCATGTACATCTGGCCGGCCGGTACATCTGTGTAGTTGGACGGACCTGACCGGGCGCCGAATTTGCCGGGAGCGGTCGCTGAGAGCAGTGGCAGGTTTCCGGCAACAGTATCTCGCAGGGCGGGGCGCACGGCAGCCGCCTGGGCCCAGGCCACCAGCGCGAGGGCCTGATCGCGACCAAGGAAGGTGAAATAAGAGTGCAGCGGTCTGCTGGTGCTGCCGACAGGCTGGGCCATCCGCCTGCGTGTCTCTGCGTGGTCTTCTGTGAGGGCGTCGACCATGACGGGGTCTTCGGCCACCAGGGGAACGAGCATGCCACCCGCGTCGGCGATGGTCTTGCGCCGGGCGATAGGGCGCAATCTGCAGGTGGTTTTGGTCACGGTCCAGCGGCCCGATTGCAGCTGGACGTGCAGGTCGATCACGCCGAGGTGTGAGCCATGGGCACCCGGCATCACCACAGGCACGGATACGGGGTGGCGCGGATCCGGCAGGGTCAGATGAGTGTGACCTCCGATGATGGCGTCCAGAACGCCAAGATCTGCAAGCGGGTGGAGTGCGTTCTCAATGCCGTATCCGGTAGTTTGCTCTCCGATACCGGTATGGGCCAGCGCGATGACGATATCGCAGCCCCTGGCGCGCAACGCGTCGGCCTGCCGGGCGGCACATTGCACCATGTCGTCGATGGTGACGCGACCCTGCAGCTGATGCGCGGCCCATTTCAGGGTTTGCATCGGCAGAACCGAGAGCACGCCGATCCGAAGCGGCAGATCCTCCGAACCGGGGAAAACGCGTTCGAGCACTGCGGACTGGCAAAAAGGCAAGGAAGCCTGCGGATCCACCAGCTGCATATTTGAGCAGATGACGGGGCAGGAGATCTGCAGCAAGGCCTGCCTGAGCTGATCCAGGCCGAAATCGAAATCATGGTTGCCGAGCCCGATCGCATCGTAGCCGAGTAGGTCGAACGCGCGGGCAACCGGGGCCGGGCGGGTCTCGCTGAGCTGCATCGGGCGCTCTGCTATCGGGGTGCCGAAGATGCTGTCGCCATTGTCGACAAGCAGCGTCGCGGCGCCTTTGGCAGCGGCTTCCTCGCGCGCCTCAGCGATCAGTGTGGCAACACGAGAGAGCCCCAGGCTTGGGTCGGGGCGATCAGAATAATAGTCGTGACTCAAAAGATTAGCATGCAGATCCGTGGTCGCCAGAATGCGCAGGGATCCGACCTTTTCGTCTTCGGTTTGATCCGATCCTGTCATATTGCGTTTCTTAGCGGTCTCACGGCGAACCCCGGGGTGGCATTGATTGCCAATTTATTAACAAGCCTGTTTGCCTGTTTGAAGCAATCAAATGTGACGCCCGAAAGTCGCTTGTTGCCGAAAATTCTAATCAATCGCGTTGCTTTCCACTTGAGATGCTGCGGAATTACGGTTTTCACCTGTTGCGAGGGGTCAGGATATTTCTAGATCACTGTGGCGCAGAGGAAACAGCTTATCATCTCATAGATGTATTTCTCTGCCAGATTCAGGTGCTGCGACACATCCGTGCGCAGACGTAGCAGCGGGGCAGCGCGATGCGACAGGCGGAACAAGTGACATTTGGTGGCAGCGGTCTGGACCGGGCCGCACAGCTCCGTGATGATCCGGCGGCCCTGACAACACGCTGGCAGAGCGAAAATTGCCGTATCCTTTTGATTTGGAGAGGGAAACCGCTATGTACGCTACCCGAGGCGGGAGTGGAGAGCGGCGCTGTGCCGGATGCTCTGGCTTGGATCGGGTCCGATCATCCCCTGGCGACGGCTGGTGTGGGGCAGGCGGTCTTCCTGGGATGCTGTGCTGCTGGTTTGGCACGGTTCTCGCTTGATATCAGTGGGTGGCAGCCAGACAATCATGACGAGAGCGCGCTGCGCGGCTTTGTCGACAACAGTGAACAGCGGCACCCGGATTTGCCCACTGACACGGGGTTTGTGGAGCTGCGCCGCATCATGGCACAACTCAGTCGCGAGGACGCCGAACTGGCAGCGATGGCACGGGCGGTGTTCGGCTGGCATCACAGCCATGGGTTCTGCGCCTGTTGTGGCGCGAAGAGCAATATGGCGCAGGCTGGCTGGCAGCGGCTTTGTCCCAGTTGCGGTGCGGCCCATTTTCCGCGTACCGACCCGGTGGTCATCATGCTGATCACCCATGGTGATGCCGTTCTGGTTGGTCGCTCGCCGGGGTGGCCGGAGCGGATATATTCGCTGCTGGCCGGTTTCGTGGAGCCGGGAGAAACGCTGGAAGCAGCCGTGAGACGCGAGACGGAAGAGGAAACAGGGGTGAAGGTCGGCGCCGTCAGCTACCTGTCCAGCCAGCCCTGGCCGTTTCCTATGTCGTTGATGTTTGGCTGTGCGGGCGAGGCTCTGGGGCGGGAGATCACCATCGACCCGAAAGAAATCGAAGCGGCGCGCTGGGTTTCGCGGCAGGAGATGATGACGGTTTTTGAAGGGGGCCATCCTGAAATTCGCAGACCGCGCAACGGCGCAATTGCACATTTCCTTTTGCAGAACTGGCTTGCAGATACACTGGATTGAGACGAATAGTAGAACTCAGCTCAAGACTGCCATTGGATCTTGCAGATCCGCCGTAACGACAGGATGCCCATGGATTTCTCCAGCAAAGAAGACATCGACGCACCTATCGCCGAAGTCTTTCGGTCGATTTCTGATTTCGAGAGCATGGAGCGGATGGCGTTGCGTCGGGGTGTCGATGTGCAGCGCCTGGGAGATGCACAGCATCCGGAGAACGGGCTGGCCTGGGACATCGAATTTCAGTTCCGCGGAAAGAAGCGCAATCTGCATCTGTCGCTTAGCACCTACGAGCCGGTAACTCAGATGATTCTGAGCGGCACGGGTAGCGGGATGGATGGCACGATGGATATTGAGCTGCTGGCCCTGTCGCCCCAGCGCACCCGGCTTTCCGTGACCCTGACGCTGACACCGAAGACACTGTCAGGGCGTTTGATGGTTCAGTCGCTGAAACTGGCCAAAACCAAACTCAAGCGTGGTTTCAAGAAGCGGGTGTCCGAGTTCGCCAAGCAGACGGAAGAGCGCGTCAATCGTTCAGCCTGAGCGTGGCCCGCGGGCCAACCGGCTGCTGAGTTGGATTCGGGATGACCGATCCGGGGCCGGTGGCTGAGGTCGTTATCGACGCGTTAGCCGCGACGACACCGGTCAGAACCGGTCGTCATTGGCCGGGTAGACACCCAGTATTTCAATGTTGGTGGTGAAATAGGCCAGCTCGTCCATGGCGAGCTGCACATTTGGATCGTCGGGATGACCGTCGATATCTGCATAGAACTGGGTCGCTGTGAAGGACCCGTCGACCATGTAGCTCTCCAGCTTGGTCATGTTGATACCGTTGGTCGCGAATCCGCCCATCGCCTTGTAGAGAGCTGCCGGGATGTTGCGGACCTGAAAGACAAAGCTGGTGATCATGCCGTGGTTGCCACGGCGCTCCAGATTCGGCTCACGCGACATGGTCAGGAAGCGCGTGGTATTGTTGCCATGATCCTCGATATGGCGTGCCAGCACCTCAAGGCCGTAGATCTCTCCGGCCAATTCGCTGGCCAGCGCCGCATGGCTCTTGTCGCCTTGTTCAGCGACATCGCGCGCGGCGCGGGCGTTGTCCGGGCTGACGCGGCCGCGAATGTTGTTTTCGCTGAGGAAACGCGCACATTGCGGGAGCAGCACCAGATGCGAATGAGCGTCCTTGATATCCTCAAGCCGCGCACCAGGAACGCCAAGAAGATTGATATGCACCCGCACAAAGGCCTCATCAATGATGTGCAAACCGCTGTGGGGCAGCAGGCGGTGGATATCCGCAACGCGCCCGTAGGTGGAGTTCTCCACCGGCAGCATCGCCAATTCGGCTTCGCCGTTGCGGACAGCGTCAATGGCATCCTCGAAGTTGCGACAAGGCAGCACGTCCATGTCGGGGCGCTCCTTGCGGCAGGCTTCGTGGCTGTAGGAGCCAAGCTCCCCCTGAATGGCAATTCTATGGGTCATAACTGCGACATCCGTGCAAAACTTCAAAAACGGGCGTTTCGTCGCGCTGTCTATACCTTGCCACTTGAGAGGGGAAGCCTTAGACACCCTCCCAGACAGCTGAAATGGACTCGCGATCATGTTTGACACGATGACCCTTACCAAAGCGACCGCAGGCTTTTGCGGCGCTTTCCTCGTGCTCCTGCTAGGCAAATGGGCCGCAGAGGGGCTCTATCACACCGAAGCTCATGGCGAGGCTTCCTATGTGATCGAAGTGGAAGAGGCAGGTGCGGAAGAAGTAGTTGAAGTCGTCGACTTCGGCGAACTGATGGCCGCAGCAGATGTTGGCAAAGGTGCCAATGTCTTCAAGAAATGCTCCGCCTGCCACAAACTCGAAGCTGGTGCCAATAGCACCGGTCCTTACCTCTACGGAGTCGTTGGTCGCCCGATTGCTGCCGCAGATGGCTTTGGCTATTCCGCGTCGCTGGCGGGGATGGGCGGCGAATGGACAGCTGAAGAGCTCGATGCCTTCCTGACCAAGCCATCGCAATATGCGCCGGGCACCACCATGAGCTTCAGTGGCCTGAAAAAACAGAGCGATCGGGTGAACCTGATTGCCTATCTGGACAGCCTCGACAACTGATTTCAGTTGCTTTTGCCCATGATCAAAAGACCGCGCCAGTTGGTGCGGTCTTTTTGCTTTCGGGGTGTGCTGGTGCGGATTTGATGTCTAGGCAGGCGGGTTCATGCCCTGACATCGGTTGACACACGGGAAATTCAGCCAATCTGAACTTGAATGTAGGGGGTCGGCCCGCTTAGCTTTGGGACAGAGAATGATCCTGGCAGCGAAGGCCGGACAATGGAGGTATTGGCAGATGAAGACGCCCACCACACCGCGTCGTGCCGTTTTGGCCCGAGCGATTGATCCGCAACCGCTTTTCCGGGCCGTGATGACAGGGTTTGCCGCATTTGCGATGCTGGCACTGGCCGCCACCCTGGGACATGCCGAAGACAAGGTAATCAGAAGCCACGGGTTCACCGAATTTGGAGAGTTGAAATATCCCGAAGGCTTTGAACATTTCGACTACGTCAATCCAAAGGCGCCCAAAGGGGGCGAACTGTCTCTGTCGGCGGTGGGCACCTTTGACAGTATGAACCCCTATACCCGCAAGGGTCGGGGCGGCGCGATGTCGGCGGACCATTTTGAATCGCTGATGATTGGATCCTATGACGAGCCGGGATCCTACTATGGGCTGCTGGCCGAAAGCCTTGAGTATCCCGAAAGCCAAGATTGGGTGATTTTCAACATGCGCCCCGAAGCGCGGTTTTCGGATGGAACCCCTGTCACAGCTGAGGATGTCGTGTTTTCCCACAACCTGCTGCTGGAGCAGGGATTGCAGTCCTATGCGGAGGCGGTGAAGAAACGCATCCCCAAGGCCGAGGTTCTTGGCCCGCATCGGGTAAAATTCTACTTTTCGCCGGATTTCCCGCGCCGGGCGATGATCACGCAGGTCGGCGGCACCTCAGTGTTCTCCAAGGCATGGTTCGAGGCAGACCCGGAGAACCGCCGCCTGGATGAGCCGCGTCTGGATCCTGGCATCGGATCAGGTCCCTATGTGGTGGAAACGGTCGATGTGAACCAGCGCATCATCTACAAACGCAACCCCGACTATTGGGGTAACGACGTCAACGTGAACGTCGGGCGTCACAACTATGACCGCATCCGCATCGAGTACTTTGGCGATAGCGTGGCCGCGATGGAAGGGTTCAAGGCAGGCATTTACACCATGCGGCCAGAAAACAGCTCCAAGAGCTGGGCAACGTCGTATGAGTTCGATGCGGTCAAGGAGGGGGATGTGGTGAAGGGGGAATTCCCGGATGGCAATGTCCCGGCCGCCAGTGGGTTTGTGATGAACCTCCTGCGCCCTAAATTCCAAGACCCGCGCGTGCGTGAGGCGGTTCAGCTTGGCTATAATTTCGAATGGACCAATGACAGCCTGCAATATGGGCTGTTCGCGCAGCGCCATTCCTTCTGGCAAGACACAGCGCTGGAAGCCAAGGGCCTGCCCGAGGGGCGCGAACTGGAGGTGCTGAAGGATCTGGGCGATCTCATTGATCCAGCGCTGCTGACCAGCGAGCCGGTGATGGCTCATAGCTCCAACCCGGATCGTCCGGCGGATCGGCGTAACCTGCGTCGGGCCATGAAGCTGCTGGATGAGGCGGGATGGACTGTTGGCAACGACGGTCTGCGTCGCAACGCCGAAGGAGAGCTGCTGAAGCTGGAGTTCCTGATCGATTCGCCGACGATTGAACGGATCGTGCAGCCCTATATCGCCAATCTACGCCAGATAGGGATCGACGCGATTTCCAACCGGGTCGATTTTGCGCAATATACCAGCCGCCGTCGTGAAAAAGACTTCGACATGATTACCTACGCCTACCCGAAATATTTGCAACCTTCGACCGGGCTCTATCAGCAGTTTGGGTCTGACGCGCACGAGTTTTCGGTGTTCAACCCGGCTGGAATGGCGGACCCAGCAGTTGATACGCTGATCGGCGCGATCGTGAAGGCAGAAGAACAGGAAGAACTATATGCCAATGTGCGTGCCCTAGATCGCGTCCTGCGCGCCAAGCGGTTCATGGTGCCGACCTGGTATCTGGATGTGAACTGGGTGGCCTATTGGAATTTCTATGAGCAGCCAGAGACCCTGCCGCTGTTCGATCTGGGGCTGAGTGATGTCTGGTGGGTCAACGCCGAGAAAGAAGCGGCATTGAAATCCTCCGGCGCGTTGAGGTAAGCGCCTGACATGGCAGCCTATATCCTTAGACGTTTTCTTCTGGTGATCCCGACCCTGTTCGGGATCCTCGTCATCAATTTTGCTCTGGTGCAATTTGTGCCGGGGGGGCCGGTTGAGCAGATGATCGCTCAGCTGGAAGGCGGCGGTGACGTCTTTGAAGGCTTCGCCGGGGGCGGCGGGGATGCGGGCAGTGAGGCCGTTGCCGCCAATGACAACTACGCTGGCCGACAGGGGCTGCCGCCGGAGCTGATCGCAGAGCTGGAACGGCAGTATGGCCTGGACAAGCCGCCGTTGGAGCGGTTCCTCCTGATGGTCGGCAACTACATGCGCTTTGACTTTGGGGAGAGCTACTTTCGCAAGATTGATGTGATGGATCTGGTGCTGGAGAAAATGCCGGTGTCGATCTCCCTGGGGCTCTGGTCGACGCTGATAGCCTATCTGATTTCGATCCCGCTGGGCATCCGCAAGGCGTTGCGCGATGGCAGCCGGTTTGACACCTGGACCAGCGGTCTGATCATCGCAGCCTATGCGATCCCCGGCTTTCTGTTTGCGATTCTGCTGCTGGTGCTGTTTGCCGGCGGCTCTTACTGGCAGATCTTTCCACTGCGGGGGCTGACCTCCGACAATTGGGAGAGTCTCAGCCTGTTTGGCAAGGTGGCGGATTATTTCTGGCACATCACGCTGCCGGTAGTCGCCTCGACCATATCCGCCTTCGCCACGCTGACGCTGCTGACGAAGAACTCCTTTCTGGATGAGATCAAGAAGCAATATGTCATGACGGCGCGGGCCAAGGGGCTGAGCGAGCGGCGCGTGCTCTACGGCCATGTCTTCCGCAATGCGATGCTGATCGTGATCGCGGGTTTTCCGGCAGTCTTCATCGGTGTGTTCTTCTCCGGCAGCCTGATCATCGAAACGATCTTCTCGCTCGATGGTCTGGGGCGGCTGGGGTTCGAGGCGGCCGTGGCGCGCGACTATCCGGTGATCTTTGGCACGCTGTTCATCTTTGGTTTGATGAGCCTTGTTGTCGGCATTATCTCCGACCTCATGTATGTGATCGTCGATCCGCGTATCGACTTTGAAAAGAGAGAGGGCTGACAGATGGCTTTGTCTCCGCTCAACCAGCGCCGCTGGAACAATTTCTGCCGCAATCGCCGGGCTTTCTGGTCGCTGTGGATCTTCTCGGTCCTGTTTGGCATTTCGCTCTTTGCCGAGTTCATCGCCAACGACAAACCGATGCTGGTCAACTACCGTGGTTCATATTTTACCCCGGTGTTCAATTTCTACCCGGAGACAGTCTTTGGTGGCGATTTCCAGACCGAGGCGGCGTATCGCGACCCTGAGGTTCGGTGTCTGATTGCCTCCGGCGGGATCGAAGACTGCTTTGACGACCCCGAAACTATTCTGGAAGAGATCGAGGCCGGTACATTTTCAGCAGACGGGTTCGTAGAAGGATGGGCCATCTGGCCGTTGATTCCCTATTCGTTTAACACCACGGTCGACCGGCCCGGTGCGGCACCGCTGCCACCGAATGGAGAGAACCTGCTGGGCACCGATGACACCAAACGGGATGTGCTGGCGCGGGTCATTCATGGTTTCCGTCTGTCGATCCTGTTTACCCTGATGGTCACCGGTGCAGCAACATTGGTCGGTATTGCTGCGGGTGCGGTTCAGGGGTTCTTTGGCGGGTGGCTGGACCTGATCTTTCAGCGCGTGATCGAGATCTGGGGATCCATCCCGCAGCTCTATGTCATCATCATCATGTTTGCGATCCTTGGGCGCAGCTTCTGGCTGTTGGTGGTGTTGATGATCCTGTTCAGCTGGACCGCCCTTGTGAGCGTGGTGCGGGCCGAGTTCCTGCGCGCGCGAAATCTGGAATACGTCCGCGCTGCCAAGGCGCTCGGGGTCGGGAATATGACCATCATGTTCCGCCATATGCTGCCCAATGCGATGGTGGCGACGCTGACGTTTCTGCCTTTCATCGTGACGGGCACAATTGGCACGCTTGCAGGGCTGGACTTCCTCGGCTTTGGCCTGCCGTCCTCGGCGCCCTCGCTGGGCGAGCTGACCTTGCAGGCAAAACAGAACCTGGAGGCGCCCTGGCTTGCTTTCACCGCGTTTTTCACCTTTGCCATCATGCTGTCACTGCTGGTCTTCATCTTTGAAGGGGTGCGCGATGCCTTTGACCCGAGAAAGACCTTCTCATGACCGGTTCAGGCTCTAATCCGCAGAATAGAGGCGTCGCGGCCTCCTGTTCGCCGCCGTGCGATGGTGCGACCCGCAAATGCTCCAACCCATGGGCAATCCGATGACAACACGCGATCAAACTGCGCCGCTATTAAACGTCGAGAACCTGCGCGTGTCTTTCCGCCAGGATGGAAAGGTGACCGAGGCCGTGCGCGGTGTGTCCTTCTCTGTTGGTCGCGGCGAAACAGTCGCGCTGGTGGGGGAGAGCGGGTCCGGGAAGTCGGTGACTGCGCTGTCCACCGTGTCATTGCTGGGGGACAGCGCCACTGTCAGCGGGTCTGTCACCTACGACGGACAGGAAATGGTCGGCGCCAGTGACCGCCGCCTTCGGCAGGTGCGCGGCAACGATATCAGCTTCATCTTTCAGGAGCCGATGACCTCGCTCAACCCGCTGCACACGATCGAGAAACAGCTGGCCGAGTCGCTGGCACTGCATCAGGGGCTGGCGGGCGCTGCGGCGCGGAACCGGATTTTGGACCTGCTGAACCGGGTTGGTATCCGCGACGCTGAAACCCGTCTCGATGCTTATCCGCATCAATTGTCGGGTGGTCAGCGCCAGCGGGTGATGATCGCGATGGCCTTGGCCAACCAGCCCGATATCCTGATCGCGGATGAACCCACCACCGCACTGGATGTCACGATCCAAGCCCAGATCCTTGAACTGCTCGCGGACCTGAAGGCCAGCGAGGGCATGGGGCTGCTGTTCATTACCCACGACCTGAGCATTGTGCGCCGGATCGCGGATCGTGTCTGTGTCATGCAGGCCGGAGTAATTGTCGAGACCGGACCGACAGCTGAGATTTTCGCCAATCCGCAGCATCCCTATACCCGCAAACTGCTGGATGCCGAACCCACAGGCCAGCCGGAGCCGGTGCCTCAGGCTGCTGAAGAGTTGGTTCGGACCGAGGATCTGAAGGTCTGGTTCCCGATCCAAAAAGGCTTGCTGAAACGTACCGTCGGCCATGTGAAGGCTGTGAACCCGACATCGCTTTCGGTGCGGGCGGGCGAAACGCTGGGCATCGTCGGCGAAAGCGGCAGCGGCAAGACAACGCTGGCTCTTGCCATCATGCGGCTGATTGCGTCGGACGGGCGTGTGGAGTTCCAGGGACAGGATCTGCGCCAGTGGTCTACGAGGGATCTGCGGCGGCTGCGTGCCGATATGCAGATCGTGTTTCAGGATCCTTTTGGCTCGCTCAGCCCGCGTATGACCTGCGCGCAGATCATTGCCGAAGGTCTGGCCATCCACAATGTCGATCAGGATCGGGATCCTCGGGATCTGGTGGCTGAGGTCATGACGGAGGTTGGTCTCGATCCGGCCTTTATGGATCGTTATCCGCATGAGTTTTCCGGCGGCCAGCGGCAGCGGATCGCCATTGCGCGAGCCATGGTGCTGCGGCCGAAACTGGTCGTGCTGGACGAACCCACATCGGCGCTGGACATGACGGTACAGGTTCAGATCGTCAACCTGCTGCGCGACCTGCAAAAGCGCTACGGGCTGGCCTATCTGTTCATCTCCCATGACCTGAACGTCGTGCGCGCGATGTCGCACAAGATGATCGTGATGAAGCAGGGCGATGTGGTGGAGGCGGGATCCGCTGCGGAACTCTTTGCCAACCCGTCGGATCCTTATACGCGACAGTTACTTGCTGCGGCTGGATGACGGCGTGTTTCTGCGGATTGGCCGGATCCTGAGCTTTGGCTCCGATGGTATGGGTGTCGCGACCGTTCGGCCGATCCAGGTTCCTAAAACGGCTGAGGCTGTCGCCGGCGCCTAACCTGCTGAGATAGCTAACAAGACTGCCCTGCACGGGTTATGTGGTGGGGCAGCCGTCCGGTGGGTTGGCACATCATGTCAACAAACGCGGCGTCGCCAATTGTGATTTGCGCGGCACATGTTTAAGTTGGTGGTTGCAGGTTGGCTTTGGCCTTGGCGCAGATCAAATCGGATCAATCATGAACGCTCCTACCATTCACAATGTGAACTGCGGCGATTGCCCCATTCGTCACCGCGCTGTTTGTGCGCGCTGTGATGCGGATGAATTGGAAGTCCTGGATTCGATCAAATACTACCGCACATATGAGGCCGGTCAGCCGATCACCTGGTCCGGCGACCGGATGGATTTCGTAGGGTCGGTTGTGTCCGGCATTGCGACCCTGACGCAGACGATGGAAGATGGCCGCACCCAGATGGTCGGCCTGCTCTTGCCCAGCGATTTTGTCGGGCGACCGGGGCGCGATACGGCTGCCTATAATGTCGTAGCGACATCCACGGTGGTCATGTGCTGTTTTCGCAAGAAACCGTTTGAGGACATGATGTCCCAGACGCCGCATGTGGCGCATCGGTTGCTTGAGATGACGCTGGACGAACTGGACGCGGCGCGGGAATGGATGCTGGTTCTGGGACGCAAGACAGCGCGCGAAAAAATCGCCAGCCTTCTGTCCATTCTGGCCCGGCGCGATGCGTCCCTACAGCGCCACAAGGACAGCAATCGGCGGGTATTCGATCTGCCGCTCACCCGGGAAGCAATGGCTGACTATCTGGGGCTGACGCTGGAGACAGTCAGCCGACAGGTCTCAGCCCTGCGTAGGGATGGTGTCATTGAACTGGAAGGCAAACGGCATGTGACCGTGCCCGACATGGGCCGCCTGATGGAAGAAGCTGGCGACGACAGCGACGGGGGCTGCCTGATCTGACTTTCCGATAGAGCGCATGAGCAAGGGGCCAGCAACCGCAGCCCCTTCTTTTTTGGACCGCGGCTAATGCGCCATCAGAACCGGGACTTTGGCCTTCTCAAGCATGTTGCGGGTCGCACCGCCCAGGATTGCCTCGCGGAACCGGGAATGGCCGTAGGCGCCCATTACGATCAGATCGGCAGCCGTATCCACGGCGTGGCGGTTCAGCACATCGGAGACCCGGGTCATTGTTTTGCTCAGTACGTCGATCTCACATTTGACCCCGTGGCGTGACAGCATCTGGCAGAGCATTCCACCTGGATCGGAACGTTCTGGGCCGTGCTGCGGCGGGTCAATCACCACCACACGCACCACATCCGCTGCCTGAAGCATCGGCAGCGCCTTGCGAATGGCGGTCATCGCTTCGATGCTTTCGTTCCAGGCAACCAGAACGGTTTTGGGTTGGTCGGGCAGTGGGCAGTCATCTGGAACCACCAGTACCGGCGCGCGGCCTTCGAATAGGGCGGCCTCGACGATGGCCTCCGCTTCGGCGGGGCGATCCTTGCCATAGGGCTGGCCCAACACGACAAGATCAGAGAACCGCGCCATTCGTGCAACATGACGGCCGATATCGGCCATTTGCGCGACACCGGTCTCGACATTGAAAGTCACGGCGGATCGCGTCAGCCGCTCGGTGGCGGCGGTTTCGATCTCGGCGACCTCCTCTTTGGCGCGGGCAAGGGTCTCCTGCAGTACCATCGCGTTGGCACCGGCGTAGTAGTACCCGGTCTGGGTGCGATCCACCCCCAGGCACAGGGCATCCAGATGGCCGTCGCTCAGGCGGGTCAGCGAGATGGATTGCTCCAGCTGGGCTCCGGTGTTTGCGGGTGTGGTCAGCACAGTCAGTAGTGTTTTGTAGGACATATTAACCTCACATGAGTATGAGCGACCGCAACAAACTTGTGGTTGTGCCGCGTGTTGCGCCATTGTGAAAGTGCTTCTCACATTCTGCGGCAAACCGTCTTGATACAGATCAAGGCGTTGTCCGGCGCAGTTTTGCATTTAAGGCTCAGAAAAAATCTGTCTGACGCGACCCAGAGAATCGTGTCGGGCAAGGAAAAGGGACGCAAGATGTCTAATTATATCAAGCTGATCGCGCTTGGTTTGGTCACGCTCTTTGCGATGATCGCGACCAATTACGCGCGGGATTTGGCCTATCAGGTTCATGCGATCATCATCATGATCGTGGCTGGCGGGCTGTTTCTATACACCCTACAACACACCGATGAGCCTGTGACTGCAACGGGATCGTTACAGGGCGAGTACTTTGACAGTGTTGTACGCGCCGGTGTGGTCGCAACCGCGTTTTGGGGTGTGGTCGGGTTTCTGGTCGGGGTGTTCATCGCCTTCCAGCTGGCCTTTCCGGTCCTGAACTTCGAATGGGCGCAGGGGCTGGCGAACTTTGGGCGGCTCCGTCCATTGCATACCTCGGCGGTGATTTTCGCCTTTGGCGGTAACGCGCTGATTGCGACATCTTTTTATGTGGTGCAGCGCACCTCCGCCGCCCGTCTCTGGGGGGGCAATCTGGCGTGGTTTGTGTTCTGGGGCTATCAGCTCTTCATCGTGCTGGCGGCGACCGGATATCTCTTCGGCTCGACCCAGTCGAAGGAATATGCCGAGCCGGAGTGGCACGTTGACCTGTGGCTGACCATCGTCTGGGTTGCCTATCTCGCGGTGTTCCTGGGCACCGTTATCAAGCGCAAGGAGCCGCATATCTATGTGGCCAACTGGTTCTACCTCGCCTTTATCGTCACCGTGGCGATGCTGCATCTGGTCAACAACATGACCATTCCGGTCAGCATCTGGGGATCCAAATCCGTGATCCTTTGGTCCGGTGTGCAGGATGCGATGGTGCAGTGGTGGTATGGCCACAATGCCGTCGGATTTTTCCTGACTGCGGGGTTCCTTGGCATGATGTATTATTTTGTGCCCAAGCAGGCGGAACGACCGGTGTTTTCATACAAGCTGTCGATCATCCACTTCTGGGCGTTGATCTTCCTTTATATCTGGGCGGGTCCCCACCATCTGCATTACACCGCGCTGCCGGATTGGGCGTCGACCCTTGGCATGGTGTTCTCCATCGTGCTGTGGATGCCCAGCTGGGGCGGCATGATCAACGGCCTGATGACACTGTCGGGTGCCTGGGACAAGCTGCGCACCGACCCGGTGATCCGTATGATGGTGATCTCGATCGGCTTTTATGGCATGTCCACCTTTGAAGGTCCGATGATGTCGATCCGCGCGGTGAACTCGCTGTCGCATTACACCGACTGGACCATTGGTCACGTTCACTCCGGTGCGCTTGGCTGGAACGGCATGATCACCTTTGGTGCCCTCTACTTCTTGGTGCCGGTTCTGTGGAAACGAGAGCGCCTCTATTCGCTCAGCCTGGTGTCCTGGCACTTCTGGCTGGCGACAATCGGCATCATTCTCTACGCGGCGTCGATGTGGGTGACCGGCATTATGGAAGGCCTGATGTGGCGTGAAGTGGATGCCAACGGGTTCCTTGTGAACTCCTTTGCCGACACCGTGGCCGCAAAGTTCCCGATGTATGTGGTGCGCGCCCTCGGCGGGGTCCTGTTCCTCGCTGGTGCTCTGATCATGTGCTACAATCTCTGGATGACCGTACGACGGGCGCCGGCCAAAGAGGCCAGCCTGACCGTTGCGGTTCCGGCTGAATAAGGAGGGCCGGACAATGGCAATTCTCGACAAACATAAAATCCTCGAGACCAATGCGACCCTCCTTCTGGTGTGCAGCTTTCTGGTTGTCACCATCGGTGGGCTGGTCCAGATCGCACCGCTGTTCTGGCTGGAAAACACCATCGAAGAGGTGGAAGGCATGCGCCCCTACACCCCGCTGGAGCTGGCCGGGCGTGACATCTACATCCGCGAAGGCTGCTATGTCTGCCACAGCCAGATGATCCGCCCCATGCGGGACGAAGTGGAACGTTACGGTCCTTATTCGCTGGCAGCGGAGTCGATGTATGACCATCCCTTCCAGTGGGGGTCCAAACGGACCGGCCCGGATCTGGCCCGTGTGGGTGGCCGCTATTCTGACGAATGGCACGTGGATCACCTGCGCGACCCGCAGTCGGTTGTCCCGGAATCGGTGATGCCCAAATATGGCTTCCTTGAGAACAACCGGATTGACGGCGAATACATCGGCGATGTGATGGCGGCGAACGCTTTTGTCGGTGTGCCCTATTCCGACGAGATGCTGGAAAATGCAGAGGCCGACTTCCGCGCCCAGAGCAATCCCGACGCCGATTATGACGGGCTTCTGGAGCGCTATGGCGAGAAGGTCAGCGTACGCAATTTCGACGGTCAGCCGGGGATCTCCGAGGCCGACGCGCTGATCGCTTATCTGCAAATGCTGGGGACTTTGGTTGATTTCTCGACCTTCACCCCCGCAGCCAACCGCTGATTGGAGGCAGGCATGGATATCTACACTCTGCTTCGGGAATTTGCGGACAGCTGGATGTTGCTCTTTCTGTTCGTGTTTTTCCTGGCTGTTGTGATCTGGGCGTTCCGCCCCGGCAGCAGCAAGGTCTACAAGGACACCGCCAACATCCCCTTCCGGCATGAAGACAAACCCGCCCCAGAAATGGGTAAAGCCAAGGAGGCGCGGTCATGAGCAAGAAAGTGAAGAAGTTCGAGGACGATCCGAATACCACCGGCCACAGCTGGGACGGGATCGAGGAGTTCGATAACCCGATGCCACGTTGGTGGCTCTGGACCTTTTACGCGACCATTATCTGGGGCATTGGCTATACCATCGCCTATCCGGCCTGGCCGGGCATCCAGTCTGCGACTGCCGGTGTGTTGGGCTGGAACTCGCGGGCGCTGGTGGCAGAAGAAATCGCCGCGGTGAACGAGGCGAATGCCCCGATCAACAGCCGCCTTGAGGAGATTGAGCTTGCGTCGATTTCCACCGATCCCGAGCTGAACGGCTATGCGGTCTCGGCTGGTTCTGCGGTGTTCAAGACCTGGTGCGCCCAGTGTCACGGTGCCGGTGCCGCCGGGGCCAAAGGGTATCCGAACCTGTTGGATGACGATTGGCTTTGGGGCGGATCGATCGAGGATATCCACGCGACGATCGCCCATGGGATCCGCAACGAAGAAAGCGACGAGGCGCGTTATTCGGAGATGCCGGCCTTTGGTCGCGATGAGTTGCTGGAGAAGGAAGAGATTGATCAGGTCGTGAACTTCGTGATGTCGCTTTCGGGCGATCCTCAGGATGCGACGAAGGTGGAGGCGGGTGCGGTGGTCTTTGCCGACAATTGCGCCTCCTGCCACATGGACGACGGTACCGGTGACCGTTCGCAGGGCGCTCCGAACCTGGCCGATGCCATCTGGCTCTATGGCGGGGATTACGCAACCCTGACAGAGACCGTCCACAATTCACGTTACGGGGTCATGCCAAACTGGAACACGCGTCTGACCGAGGCGCAGATCCGCGCGGTTTCGGCTTATGTGCACCAGTTGGGTGGCGGCGAATAGCTCTGCCTGTTTCGTGTCGCTGGACATGATCTCTGGGGCTGCCTTCGGGCGGCCCCATCTGCGTTTTGATAAGGTGAATTGTGGCGGATTTTTTTGCTTGAAGCTACAGTTGCTGTAGGGTTTAGCAGGGTGGGGCAACCAGATAGGTGACCCCATGTCAGATACTCGCTTCCTTACCGCAACCTCTATGCTGGATATCACCGCGCCAGCAATTTCTGCTTTGATTTCAGCGCGTGGCTGGCAGCAGCTCGTACCCGCTGACCGGATCGGCGCCGCCTATACCTACGTCCGCAATGATATCCTCTTTGGCTATAACATCGCTGATACGCGGACGGCATCGCAGGTTCTGGCGGACGGCTACGGCCAATGCAATACCAAGGCAACCCTGCTGATGGCGCTGCTGCGGGCTCTTGGCATTCCGTGCCGTCTGCATGGCTTCACCATTGATAAGAGCCTTCAGCGCGGTGTTGTACCCGAACTGGTGTATTGGATGGCTCCGCGCAATATCCTGCATTCCTGGGTTGAGGTTCAGTTGGACGGCCAATGGATCAACCTGGAGGGTTTCATCCTGGATCAGGGCGTGCTCGGGGCTTTGCAGGCGGCATTTCCGGGGCGCGACACGCTATGTGGCTATGGCGCTGGCACCGATTGCCTGCAAGCGCCGATGGTCGCATGGCAAGGGCGCGACACCTATATTCAGAAAACCGGGATCAATGCAGATCTTGGTGTGTTCGATAGCCCGGATGCCTTCTACGCCCGCCACCGGCAGGACCTGCGCGGCATACGCGGTTGGCTCTATCGGAATGCCATTCGTCATTGGATGAACCATCGGGTCGCCGGGATCCGTCGCGGGCAGGTGCCGGTACTGCCAGGTGGGAGCAGTACATTGGAGCCGCAGTTCTCCAGTCCGCTTCTTACCGCGGACACCGGCCCGTATTCAACAGAGGGAGAGTAGATTTTGGCCGGTCTTTGATCCCGGTCAAATACAATGGACGGGAGGCCGGATAGTCTTGCCTCATCAGACAGTGCCACCGATGTGCCCTTTCCAGCGCCGGTGGCCGTCCAGTCCGCCACCTGTCTTGCAGGGAAACGGACCCAGCGTCGGCTTTTCGATCTGTTCGCGCGTTTCCTGAAAAGCCGACGCTCTCGCTATCCTAAGCGTTCATCTCCATGTGCGGTGCCGGTTGCTCAGCCGATTGGGTTCTATCCCGCTGGCCACAATCACGCTAGGCTTGTTCCCGGAGCGCGGGACCGGTGACATCTAGAGGCTGCGCCCTGGTGTCACATCTGCGACGTGGCGACGCGGCCGACCGCGGGGAGAGGAGCGCAAAGGCCTCTACTCTATGGATTTATTGGGCGCGCCGTGGTTTCGGACGGAATGCCGCGCCCGGTTGACGATGTCGTCGCGACGGCAAAGATGTGTTCCGCATACGCGTTTGATCCACGTCAAGGTTCGTCCGGGGCGCATCTGGGACAACCGCTACAACAATGCAAGATTTGGAGTGAGTCCGTGAGCGATTCCGATCCCGCCCCCAGCCTATATGCCGCCCGAGAGCCGATATTCCCCCGCCGCGTGTCCGGCGCCTTTCGTAACCTGAAGTGGTATATCATGGCGGTAACGCTGGGGATCTACTACCTGACGCCATGGATCCGCTGGGACCGTGGTCCGGCGCTGCCTGATCAGGCGGTGTTGCTGGACCTGGCCAATCGGCGGTTTTACTTCTTCTGGATCGAAATCTGGCCGCATGAGTTCTATTTCGTTGCGGGCTTGCTGATCATGGCAGGGCTGGGGCTGTTTCTGTTCACCTCGGCGCTGGGGCGTGTCTGGTGCGGCTATGCCTGCCCGCAGACGGTCTGGACGGATCTGTTCATCCTGGTCGAGCGCTGGGTCGAGGGGGATCGGAACGCGCGCCTTCGCCTGCACCGCCAACAGAAGCTGGATTTTCGCAAGGCGCGTCTGCGGATCACCAAGTGGGTGCTCTGGCTGTTGATTGGTCTCGCAACCGGGGGGGCCTGGGTCTTCTATTTTGCAGATGCACCGACACTGCTGCATGATCTTGTCACCGGGAATGCCCACCCGGTCGCTTATACCACTATTGCCATCCTGACCGGGACCACTTTCCTCTTCGGTGGTTTTGCGCGTGAGCAGATCTGTATCTACGCCTGCCCCTGGCCACGCATTCAGGCGGCGATGATGGACGAGGATACGCTGACCGTCGGCTACCGCGAGTGGCGGGGAGAGCCGCGCGGCAAACCGCGCAAGACCGATGAGCCGGGGCTGGTCCACGGCGATTGCATCGACTGTATGGCCTGCGTCAACGTCTGCCCGATGGGGATCGACATCCGCGATGGTCAGCAGATGGAATGTATCACCTGTGCGCTTTGCATAGACGCCTGCGATGATGTGATGGAACGGATCGGTAAGCCGCGCGGGCTGATCGATTATATGGCGCTCAGTGACGAGGCGAATGAGCGCGCAGGCCATCCGCCCAAGAACATCTGGAAGCATATCCTGCGCCCGCGCACGCTGATGTATACGGCACTCTGGGGGGGCGTTGGTCTGGCGCTCCTGTTTGCCCTGTTCATCCGTTCGGACATCGAGTTGACGGTGGCCCCGGTGCGCAACCCGACCTTCGTGACGCTCTCGGACGGCTCGATCCGTAACACTTATGATGTGCGGTTGCGGAACAAGACTGGCGAGCCACGCCCGTTTGAACTTTCGATCAAGGGAGCGCCTGGCATGCAGCTCACGCTGGAAGGCATTGATGGCTCGATCGTCACGGTGCCTGCCGATACCAGCCTGCTTCAGCGCGTTTATATCGTGGCACCGAAATCCGCCGATGCCGCCGCAGCGCGCAGCACGCCGGTGCGGATCTGGGTTGCAGATATCGACAATGGCGAACGTGCGTATAAGGATACCAGCTTTAACGGGAACGGGAGCAGCCAATGACCGAGGGCAAGCCGACACGACAGTTCACCGGCTGGCACGCGCTTATGATCTTCGGCGGCGCCTTCACCGTGATCATCGCTGTCAATATCGCACTGGCGGTCAATGCGGTGCGGACGTTTCCCGGGCTGGAGGTCAAGAACAGCTATGTCGCAAGCCAGAGCTTCGATGCCCGTCGCGATGCGCAGCAGGCTCTGGGCTGGTCAGTCTATGCCTCGGCCGCCGGGGATCAGGTGAAACTGGAGATCACCGATGCCAATGGCGCACCGGTTGAGGTGGCACATTTGGCAGCGACACTCGGCCGTGCCACCCATGTGAAGGATGATCAGACACCTGATTTTCGCTTTGACGGTACGGCCTATGTCGCAGCTGCGCAGCTGAGCGCGGGCAATTGGAACATCCGAATGGTGGCCCGGGCCGAGGATGGCACCGAATTCACGCAGCGGGTCATCCTGCATGTGGCGCGGTAACTGGCCATGAGCACCGCCTTTGGCCCCCAACTGGCCGCATGCCCCGGCTGCGTCGCAGCGCCAAACGGCGCGGTTGAGCAGGCGCCGACCGAGGCACGTTTGGCCCTGTCGCTGCCCAGTATTCATTGTCAGGCCTGCATCTCCACGGTGGAGCGGGGTCTGAATGCGGTGCCGGGCGTGCGGAGCGCTCGGGTCAATCTCACTCTGAAACGCGCGCTGATTGAGGCCGATCCCGAGGTGCGTGCGCTTGATCTGGTGCCAGTATTGGAACAGCTTGGGTTCGAGGCGCACGAGCTTGACCTGTCGGCGTTGGGCGCGACCGAGACCGATCGGGCGGGACGTGAGCTGCTGATGCGTCTGGCGGTGGCCTTCTTCGCGTCGATGAATGTGATGCTGCTGTCGGTCTCGGTCTGGTCAGGGGCAAGCGATGCAACCCGTGACATGTTCCACTGGATCTCTGCGGCGATCACCTTCCCGGCGATCCTCTTCGCCGGGCAGCCTTTTTTTCGCAACGCCTGGCAGGCCTTGCGGGTGGGGCGGCTCAATATGGATGTGCCGATTGTTCTGGCAATCGTCCTGGCGCTGGTGACCTCTCTGTGGGAGACCTCGCTCTCTGGTGAACACGCCTATTTCGACGCGGCGCTGACATTGACGTTCTTCCTGCTGGCCGGTCGCTATCTGGACCATCGTACCCGCGCCGTGGCGCGTTCTGCGGCCGAGGAACTGGCGGCACTGGAGGTCCCGCGTGCCCTGCGGCTGGATGAGGCCGGGCAACCGGCGGAGGTTGCCGTTGCCGATCTGGCCATTGACGATCGTATTCTGGTACGCCCGGGCGGTCGGATGCCTGTGGATGGTGTCGTCCTGGACGGGCAGTCGGAACTGGATCGCTCTTTGCTGACCGGTGAAACGCTGCCGGTTTTTGCCGAAGTTGGGAGCCTTGTTTCGGCGGGTGAGGTCAATCTGACCGGACCCTTGATTGTGCGCGCGACCGCCGTCGGGGCCGAGAGTTCCCTGCATCAGCTTGCCGATCTGGTCGCCATCGCAGAGTCCGGGCGGTCACGCTATACCTCGCTGGCGGATCGCGCGGCGAAGCTATATGCGCCCGGGGTTCATATCCTGTCCGCGCTGGCCTTCCTTGGCTGGTATCTCTTTACCTTCGACATGCGAGTGGCGCTGAATATTGCCGCTGCGGTGCTTATCATCACCTGTCCCTGCGCGCTGGGGCTGGCGGTCCCTGCGGTGACAACTGCAGCCTCGGGGCGGCTGTTCAAAAAAGGCATGTTGATCAAACACGCAACTGCGCTGGAACGTCTTGCTGAGGTTGATATCGTGGTGTTCGATAAGACCGGCACGCTGACCAATGGCAACCCTCAATGCGATGACTTCGACCAGCTGTCTCTGCCAGATCAGCGGTTAGCCTATGCGCTGGCACAGGGGTCTGATCATCCGCTGTCGGTTGCAATCTGCCGTGCTGCGGAACAGGCCGGGATTGAGCCTGCGTTGCTGACAAGGCAGGAAGAGATACCGGGATTTGGCACCGAGGGGCAGCACGGGGGGCAGCGGGTGCGTCTGGGGCGCGCGGCATGGGTCGGCGCGGCGCCGGGGCAGAAGACCGCCGCCTATCTTGATCGCGGTGATGGTGCGCCACAGGCTTTGACGTTTTCGGATAGTCTGCGTCCCGGCGCCGCTGCGGCAGTAGAAGCGTTGCAGGCGGCGGGGAAGGACGTCTGGCTGATTTCGGGTGACACTGAAGGAGCGGTGAGCGAAGTTGCAGGCCGCCTCGGGATCCAGAACTGGATGGCCTCCGCCTTGCCGCAGGATAAATGCGATCAGGTCTCGGCCCTGTCCAGCGCGGGCCACCGGGTGCTGATGGTCGGTGATGGTTTGAATGACACTGCTGCGTTGGCGACAGCACATGTGTCCATTTCGCCCGCTTCGGCGCTGGATGCAGCGCGGGTTGCGTCGGATATCGTTCTGCTGGGACAGGATCTGGCCCCCATAGCCGAGGCCTGCAATGTCGCGCAGAAGGCAACACGACGCATTCGCGAGAACTTTCGCATTGCGACACTCTACAACGTGATCGCGGTTCCCTTGGCGGTGGCAGGGCTTGCGACCCCTCTTGTGGCTGCCTTGGCGATGTCGACATCGTCGATTACAGTATCCCTGAACGCGTTGCGCCTGCGCTGATGATGACCGCAGGCGACCGGCAGGCCAATTCAAGAGAGCCAAGATGAGCGTACTTACCTATCTGATACCGATCTCCCTTTTCCTGGGGGGCGTGGGACTTGTCGGTTTTCTCTATACTGTGCGCTCGAACCAATATGACGATCCAGAAGGTGATGCGCGCAGGATTCTCAGCGACGAATGGGATGATCACCCCAAGCCGTGATTGAACGCTCGCGTGATGGCACGGACCTGCAAAAGAAAAGGCGCCTTCTGGCGCCTTTTCTTATTGGCTTTGTGGCCCGCTTCAGGAGGGGCCGACCGTTTCGCAGGTGATGTTGCGGGCAGAGAGGCGGCGGCAGGCGAGGGCCGCACTCTCCTTGGTCATGCCAAGAAAATTGGCATCAAAGCCACGAGGTGTCTTAACAACTTTGCGCAGGCTGCCATCGAGGGTTGCCATTTCGGCAAGTGCCGTGCGCAGCAGCACTTTTTCGGCCTGATAGCGGCTGCCGTAGCGGCCTACGTTGATACCCCAGTAGCGCCCGCCCGAGGTTGAAAGCCGGGTGACAACCACCGGTTCCGGCTCGGCTGCGGTCTGGTTCGTGGCCAGCCGTGCCGGACGGGCCATGGGGCGCAGACCTACAAAGGGGCGTGGCCTGGCAATCGGAGCAGCCGTTTGTTCGGCTACGGCCGCTACGATTTCTGCCTCGGCGATGGCCGCCGTGATGCTGGCCTGTAGAACATCGCGATCCAGCTTCGGCGGTGCCTCTGCTGCTGGGATTTCGCTGGTGGTCGTCTCAGTCTCAGCCTCGGTCTGAGCCTCGGCCAGCACTGATGCGGCCTCAGGTTCCGCGGCGCCTGGACGGCGTCTGGGGCGCAGGCTGGTTTTCACCAGACCCGAGACGCGAATGGTCTTGCCCGCCGCCCCGTCGGCTGCGGGTTCGTCAGCGCTGGCCAGCTGGGTGCCAAGACCACGATTGCCCTGATAGGGCGGGCGCGCCGGCCGCCGCAATTTGGCGCTGCTTGGCGCGCGGCGAAACCCAAGATCGAGGAGTTCGGCGACTTTGGCATTACGAGAGGTTGATGATTTGCCGCCAAAAACAGTGGCAATGATCCGTTCGTTGCCACGTTCTGCGGAGGCGACGAGATTGAAACCTGCGGCCCGGGTGTAGCCGGTCTTGATCCCGTCGGCACCGCGATAGGCCGCAAGAAGACGACGGTTGGTGTTGGGCACGTTGCGCACACCGGCATCCGCCGAACGGCGCGAGAACAGATTGTAATACTCGGGATAATCATAGAGCAGATGCCGCCCGAGCGTGGTCATGTCACGCGCGGTGGACAGATGCCCGTTCTGGGTGAGGCCATGGGCGTTTTTGAAGGTGGTGCGAGACATCCCAAGCGCCTTGGCCGTGCGGGTCATGCGGCGCGCGAAGGCGGCTTCCGATCCGGCGAGTGTCTCGCCAATGGCAGTGGCGGCATCATTGGCGGATTTTACGGCAGCGGCCCGAATTAGGTAGCGAAAGGCGATGCGCTGTCCGGCCTTTAAACCCAGTTTCGATGGTTGCTCGGATGCGGCGTTACGGCTGATCTTCACCTCTGTATCGATGCTAATCTCGCCGTTGCGAATGGCTTCAAACGCAATATAGAGCGTCATCATCTTGGTCAGCGAGGCCGGGTGCAGCCGGGTGTCTGCATTTCGGGAGTGCAGGACTTCGCCCGTCCGGGCGTCGATGACCATCGCGGCATAGGGGGCTGCCATCGCACTGGGCGGCGCAGTTGCGACCATCGATAGGAAAATAACCAGTCCCAAAACCCAACGCCCCAAACGGGAATACACCCGCAAAGCGCGGATCAGCGGAGTCCGCCTGACCTGCACGATATCTGCCATTTTTGCCTCTTGTCGCCGGTTTTCCGACTGACGTTTTTGCCTGTATTAAAAAAGCGTAGCACAGGGTCACTTTGGAATAAACAGCCCGGTTTTTAAGGAAAAATCGAGTTCAGAGTTTGCTCTTCGACATCTAGTGGTGCGCTGCAATGATGACCACTAGATCGGCGGTTGGTTAAGGAAGTGTTAGCGAAAAAAATTGCCGCGGCGCGTGCTATTGGCGGTTGCACGCCTGCGTCTGGTGCCCTGCTGCAACAAGGCACGGCCGACACGCCGCCCATTGAGCGATTCCAGCAGGGCATGACGGGCTGAATCCGCGAGTCTGTCAGGGGTGATGCGGTCCTGTCGTGTAGAAAGGGCCCATGTCGGCCAGCTCCAGAGAAAAGGCGCAGGGGGTGGAGATTCGTGCTGTGATTGCGGTTTTCAACGCCGCAAGCAGCCTGTTGGAAAACGCGGCATCGCGATGGGGTTTCACCAGAACGGAGACCTTCACCACAACATGGCTGTGATGATAGGCGTCGGTCGGATAGCCGCGTCCCTTGCAATCACCGGCCCCATCGTCGTGGGATAGGATGACCTGTTCGATTTCTGCCAGGATCGCGGGGATGTCGAGATCCAGATCGCTGCTGTATTTGATTTCGGCGTGGGGCATTGGTGTGTCCGTTTGTTAGGTGATGAAGGCGAGAGTCGCGACAGCGCGGATCAGCCGATCTCGGCCACCAGCGCGGGCAGTGCGCCCAGATCCGCGATTTCGGTGTATCGAGGGCTATGGGTCGGCGCCGGAGCAAACTCGACCTCCCAGATCAATCCATGCGGCACATATGTGCCCCAGCCGCCTGCCTCGATTGCCGGGACCACGTCCGAGCGCATGGAATTGCCAACCATCATCGCCCGCTCCGCGCCATCGCCGTGGCGCAGGAAAATATCGGCATAGATCTGCGGCGTCTTCTCCGAGACGATTTCGACCCCGTCGAACAGATCACCCAGCCCGGATTGCGCCAGCTTGCGCTCCTGATCCAGCAGGTCGCCTTTTGTGACCAGCACTACGCGGTGGCTGTCGGCCAGAGCTTCAACCGCTGTCCGCGCGTTCTCTAACAGCTCGATAGGGTAGGATAGCATCATCTGCCCGGCGGTGATCAGCTCCTGTATGACGCAGGCAGGCACCTGGGCTTCTGTCACGTCAATGGCGGTTTCAATCATCGACAGGGTGAACCCCTTAACGCCATATCCATAACGCCCGAGGTTCTGTTTTTCCGCTGCCAGCAGCCGCTCCCCCAAAGCCTGCGAATCGAGATCATCGGGAACGTGATCCATAAGCAATTCGGCAAAGCGGTCCTGGGTGATGCGGAAAAATCGTTCATCATGCCAAAGGGTATCATCGGCATCGAAGCCAATTGTTGTCAATTTTCGAGTCAATCCGACACTCTCAATCCCTTTTCCTATCCATCAGAAAGGCTATATAAGCGGGACATCAAAATCCATCCACGATCGGAAGTCTGTGCCAATGCTGCCAACGCCAGTTATGATGTCGGATCATTCAGATGACGATACCGATCTCGGTGTCCTGACCAAGACCCGACCCAAAACGCAGCGCCCGCCGCGCTACAAGGTGCTGTTGCTGAATGACGATTACACTCCGATGGAGTTCGTGGTTATGGTGTTGGAACGGTTCTTCAGCATGACCCATGCCGAGGCCTTCGAAGTGATGCTCACCGTTCACAAGAAAGGCGTCGCGGTGGTCGGCGTTTTCAGCCATGAGATCGCCGAGACAAAAGTGGGGCAAGTGATGGATTTTGCCCACCGCCATCAGCATCCGTTGCAATGCACGATGGAAAAAGAAGAATAAAAAGAGGCTTTTAGATGTCTGTTCGCCTGTCCCTGGCCGTCGAGACGGGCGGATTTTCCGTGCCCGACTCCGGCCGCATCGTTGTGTTTCAACCGCTTTCCGACCTTGACCTGTCGGCGCTGCCAAAAGAGCGGCTGCTGATCGTACAACCCTTTGCGCCCGATCATATTGCGCTGGCGGGCCAAGGCTACGATTGCGTGCCCGAACTGCCTGCGGACGAGCGGTTCGCGGCAGCGGTTGTTCTCTTGCCACGGGCGAAGGCTCTGGCGCGCGCGCTGTTGGCCAAGGCCGCCGGGGTCTGCGACGGCCCCGTGCTTGTCGATGGTGGCAAGACCGATGGGGTCGATTCGGTGCTGAAGGCGCTGCGTGCCCGCACCGAAGTGTCGGCCCCGATATCAAAGGCACACGGCAAGGCGTTCTGGTTCGACGCGACGCACTCCGATCTGGCGGACTGGCAGGGCGCAGCTGCCCAGGTCGAGGGTGGTTTTCAGACGGCTCCCGGTGTGTTCTCCGCCGATGGCATTGATCCGGCTTCGGCTCTGCTGGTCGCCGCACTGCCGGAGAAGCTGGGCCGCAATGTGGTCGATCTTGGGGCCGGGTGGGGCTATCTCGCCGCTGCGATCCTGCAACGCGAGGGCGTGACGGCGCTGCATCTGATTGAGGCCGATCATAATGCCCTCAGCTGTGCGCGAAAGAACGTCAGCGATCCCCGCGCCCACTTCCACTGGGCCGATGCCCGCAGCTGGTCTGCGCCAGAACGGGTTGATTGCGTCATCTCCAATCCGCCGTTCCACACTGGGCGCACGGCAGAACCGTCGCTCGGACAGGCGTTTATCACTGCGGCGTCCGGTATGCTGGCACCGTCAGGGTCGCTCTGGATTGTTGCAAACCGGCATCTGCCATATGAGGCGACGCTTGCCGAGCAGTTCGTAACAGTCGATGAGGTCGCCGGGGACAATCGGTTCAAGGTGCTGCGGGCCAGCCGACCGCGTCGTCACCGTCGCTGACAACGACCAAACACAAAGGGTGGTTCCCTTGTTTCTGTCGGCAGTCTAGGTTGCTGAAAAACGGGGTGGTGCCGTGGCGCCCCCCGGATCCTGACGGAGATCATTCATGTCTTTTTCCATTTCCGGCAAAACGGCCATCGTCACCGGTTCGGCCAGTGGCATCGGTCTTGCCATTGGCAAGCAATTCGCAGCAGCCGGTGCCAATGTCATGTTTGCCGATACCGATGAGGCGGCGCTGCTGAGCGAGCTTGGCACGCAAGCGGATGAAAGCAATATCCGGTACTTTGCCGGGGACCTTCGGGAACGGCTGACCATTGCCAATCTTTTGTCGGCAACCATTGATGCCTTCGACGATATCGACATCCTGGTCAATGGCGCACGGCAGGTGGTGCCGACCGATCCGCTCGACCCGGAAGACAAGTCGATGGAGCTGCTGCTCAACGAGACGCTGTTGCCGACCATGCGCCTGTCGCAACAGGTGGCACGGCGGATGATCAAACAGGGTGAGCAACGCGACAATGGCGGGCCCAATGGCGCCATCATCAATCTGTCATCCATCGCCGCGCGCCGCTCGCACCCGGAACTGCTGGCCTATTGTGTGGCCTCGGCTGCGCTTGATCAGTTGACCCGGTCGCTGTCGGTTTCGCTGGCCCCTCATAGGATCCGGGTCAACTCCATTGCGTTCGGCTCTGTAATGAGCGCGTCGATGCAGGCGACGCTCAAGGATAATCGCGCCTATCGGCAGGATATCGAACGCCATACCCCCTTGGGGCGTATTGCCTCTCCCAGTGAACTGACCGAGGCGGCGCAGTTCCTGGCCTCTGACGCGGCGGCCTTTATGACAGGCCAGATCGTTACCCTGGACGGTGGCCGCACGCTGCTGGACACTGTCGCGGTGCCGGTCCATTAAGCGGCTTTCACCTTTGCGCATATAGGCGACCAGATGAGCATTGAAATGATCGACGAAAAAGCCCGAGCGGCAGCTTGGTTCAGATCCTTGCGTGATACGATTGTGGCCGCCTTCGAGGCGCTGGAAGACAGCCATGCCAGCGGCCCTTTCAGTGATCAGCCTGCCGGCCGTTTCGAGGTCAGCGAAACCACGCGCTCTGCCGAGGATGGCAGTGATGCCGGTGGTGGCCTGATGAGCGTGATGCGCGGCGGTCGCGTCTTTGAAAAGGTCGGCGTGAATATCTCTGAGGTCTACGGCACATTGGGTGAGCGCGCCCAGAATGCCATGGCGGCGCGCAAGGGCATTCCGGGGATGAAGGACGATCCGCGCTTCTGGGCCTCTGGCATCTCTCTTGTGGCACATATGCAGAACCCCCATGCCCCCGCGGTCCATATGAACACGCGGATGTTCTGGACCCCGCATGCCTGGTGGTTTGGCGGGGGGTCTGACCTGAATCCATGTATCGAATACGATGAGGACACCGCCCATTTCCACCGCATGCAGGAACAGCACTTGGCGGCCCATGGCGCCGGGCTGTATCCCCAGCTCAAGGCCTGGGCGGATGAGTATTTCTACATCCCTCACCGGCAGAGGGCGCGCGGGGTTGGCGGCATCTTCATGGATGACCGCAATAGCGGCGACTGGGAGGCGGATTTCGCCCTGACGCAGGATATTGGCCGCGCCTTCCTTCCTGCCTATCTGCCGTTGGTCGAAAAACGCAGGCCGATGGCATTTGGCGCAGCGGAGAAAGACGTCCAGCTGGTCCATCGCGGCCTCTATGCCGAGTATAATCTGGTCTATGACCGCGGCACCAAATTCGGCCTGGAAACCGGCCATGACGCCAATGCCGTCCTGATGAGCCTGCCGCCGATGGCGAAATGGGTCTGATCAAGGCGCGCGATCTCCTGCTGATGGCGCGGGCGCGCTGTCTTGATCATTGCTCTGAACGGGCTGGCGGGCTTTACTGAACCAAAGCGAAAATCGCAGAGATCGGGCAGGTCGGGATGAGCAGATTTTGGTGGGTGCTTGCAGGGATGATGGTCCTTGCCGCTTGTAGCGGCCGAACAACACCGGTTGCGCCACCGACACCGCCAATAGGCCAGCCGGTGCAGCCCGGAGAAACCACCGCCAGCCTTGCCGCGGCGCGGGCGCGGCTGATCACCCACCCTAAATTCGCCGACAGCGATCCGCACCCCTGGGACGGGCGCACGCCATGGTCGTACCCCATCCATGGCATCGACGTCTCACGCTGGCAAGGGGACATCGACTGGCGCCGGGTTCGGGCTGCCGGCATCAGCTTTGCCTATCTGAAGGCAACAGAAGGCGGTGATCTCACCGATCCGAAATTCCGCGATCACTGGCGTTCCGCACGACAGGCGGGCGTCAAACGCGGCGCCTATCATTACTTCTACTTCTGCCGCCCGGCGGCGGAACAGGCGCGCTGGTTCATCCGTCATGTCCCCCGCGACAGCGCGGCCCTGCCGCATGTGCTGGACATGGAGTGGACGCCGCATTCTCGCACCTGCACCAAACGTCCCTCCGGCGCCAAGGTGCGGGCGGAGGCAAAGCGGTTTCTGGACCTTCTGGAAGCGCATTATGGCCAGCGGCCTGTGCTCTACACGACGGTGGATTTCTACCGTGAGACCAGCATCGGCCGCCTGCGGGATACTGAGTTCTGGTTGCGCTCGGTCGCGGATCACCCGCATGTCACCTATCCCGGTGCGCTCTGGCGGTTCTGGCAATATACCGGCACCGGACGCGTGCCCGGGATCACTGGCAACGTCGACCTCAACGTCTTTGGCGGCGGGCCAGAGCGTTGGCTGCGCTGGTCGGGACAAATCTGAGCCGCACCGGTCGGGCCATCTTCTGGCTCAAAAGATCCCGGAGCGCGAGGCAGCGCCTCGCATTCTACTGCCGATCCTGGTGCTTCCAGTCGAAAAAGCCCGCTCCGGCCTGCGCCAGAAGTTTCGCGGCCATCTCGCGGCCCAGCTCCGCACCATCTTCGAGCGCACAGGTCTGATCGTCATTGATCGCTTCCGATCCGTCAGGGCGCAGGACTTCGCCGCGCAGCCTCAGGCTGTTGCCCTCCAACGTCGCAAGACCAGCGATCGGGGTCTCGCAAGAGCCATCCAGCGCGGCAAGAAATGCGCGCTCGGCGGTCAGGCGCAGCCCGGTCTCGCGGTCATGCAGAGCTGCCAGCATATCTCCGATACGGCTGTCGCCCTGCCGGCGCTCAATGCCAATGGCACCTTGGGCGACGGCGGGCAGCATGTCTTCTGGGGGGATGGCGGTTGCCGGAACCTGATCGGCGCCAAGACGGTTGAGCCCGGCCATCGCCAGAAAGGTGCATTCGGCCACACCATCGCGCAGTTTGGTCAGCCGTGTCTGCACATTGCCACGAAATTCCACGACCTTGAGATCGGGACGCCGATGCAGAAGCTGTGCGCGCCGCCGCAGTGAGGAGGTGCCGACAACGGCGCCTTCGCGCAGCTCCGCGATGGATGAGACATTGGCGCAGATGAAAGCATCACGCACGTCTTCACGCGGCAGATAGGTGTCCAGCAGCAACCCCGCAGGCTGCGCTACGGGCATGTCCTTCATGGAATGCACTGCAATGTCGATGGCACCGGACAGCAGGTCCTCTTCGATCTCCTTCGTGAACAGCCCCTTGCCACCCAATGTCTTCAGCGGTTTATCTGCCGCGATCAGCGCCTGATTGTCACCGCTGGTCTTGATCACGACAATGTCGAATGCGTCCTGTGGCAGATCGAAGGCGGCCATGAGCCGGGCGCGGGTTTCATGGGCCTGGGCCAGCGCCAAAGGCGAACCGCGGGTGCCGATTTTCAGGGGCGAAGCGGGGGAGGGGAGATCGATCTGTGTCATATATCGACCCTTAATCGCGACATAATGCCATGACAAGCACCGGTCCTGCTGCCCTTGACAATTTGCCGCCAAGGCTAGACCTCAGATGCAACACAGATATGAGGGTGATCATGGCCGAACAGAAGAAGCTGCTGCGCGCATTGGCGGGCGAGACACAGGATGTGCCGCCGATCTGGATGATGCGCCAGGCGGGCCGCTATTTGCCCGAGTACCGCGCCACCAGGGCTGAGGCCGGCGACTTTCTGTCGCTCTGCTATAATCCAGAACTGGCGACTGAGGTGACGCTGCAGCCGATCCGTCGCTACGGTTTCGATGCAGCGATTCTGTTTGCCGATATCCTCTTGGTGCCGCAGGCACTCGGGGCTGATCTTTGGTTCGTGACCGGCGAGGGGCCGCGCCTGTCGACGGTCACAACGGAGAGCGATTTTGCCAAGTTGGGACCGGTCAGCGACATCCATGAGACGCTGAACCCGATCTATGAAACCGTGCGGCTGCTCTCGGCTGCCTTGCCCCGCGAAACCACGCTGATCGGCTTTGCCGGAGCGCCCTGGACCGTCGCGACCTATATGATCGCGGGACGCGGCACGCCGGATCAGGGGCCTGCGCATCTGCTGCGTCAGGAAAACAATTCGCTGTTTGAGGCGCTGCTGGACCGTATCACTGAGGCGACGATCGAATATCTCTCGATGCAGATCAAAGCCGGTGCTGAAGTGGTCAAGATCTTTGACAGCTGGGCAGGATCGCTCAGTGGCGAGGCGTTTGAGAAATACGCATTGGCTCCCTGCCGCCAGATCACTGCCGCGCTGAAACAGCGCCATCCCGAAATTCCGGTGATCGGTTTCCCGCGTGAGGCGGGGGAAAAATATGTCGGTTTTGCCAGGGCGACGGGTGTCGATTGTGTGGCGCTTGATAACTCCGTTGACCCCGAATGGGCGGCGGCCAATGTGCAGGTTGACGGCTGTGTTCAGGGCAATCTTGCCTCGCGCCATATGGTGACGGGGGGGCAGGAGCTGATTGATGACACCCACCGTATCGTCAAAGCTTTCGGCAAGGGGCCGCATATCTTTAACCTCGGCCACGGGATCACCCCGGATGCCGATCCGGACAATGTGCAACGGATGATCGACGCGGTGCGCGGCAGCTGACCGGGCCGAACAGAGCTGTCCGGCGATCATGTTCGTCTTGCGCGCTGAGGCCAATTGCGGCATCAGCGCGTTTTCCACTCACGCCGAAAGGGCAAGTCGATGGATTACAAGAAATCTGGAGCCCCCAGAATGGGCAAAAACAGCCCGCGTCATCAGGAGCATAATGCCAAGGGCAGCGCCAAGAACCCCTATGGTGCGCGCGAAACCAAAGCCGAACTCCTGGCGCGGATGAAAGCAGCGGCGGAGAAGGCCAAGAAAGACAGCTGATCCTAGCGCTGCCGTTGCCTCAGCTTCGCCAGTATCTCGGAATTGTGCTGGCCACGTGCCGGGGCCGGTGGGACCTCCCAGCTGTCCTGACCAGAGAACCGTGGCGCCGCAGCGGCCTGGAGGCCATTCTCAGCTGTTACCCAGGTCCTGCGCTGGTTCATCGGATGTGCCTCTGCCTCGATGGGTGACAATACCGGTGCCACGCAGGCGTCGCTGCCCTTGAATAGCCTGTCCCAGTGGTCGCGCGGCTGCGCGGCAAAGATACCGGCCAGCCTTGCGCCCAGCACCGGCCAGAGGCTTTTGTCGTGCTGCCGGGCGAATTGGGCATCCTCGCTCAGATCGAGGCGCGACAGAAACTCGGCGTAAAACTGTGGTTCCAGACATTGCACGCTGATGTACCCGCCATCGGCGCAGACATAACAGCGGCTCCAATGCGGCCCATCCAGCAGGCTTTTCCCACGCAGGCTGCTGAACTGTCCGGCCTGCTGCAATGTCATCAACAGGTTCATCATATGGGCCGAGCCATCGTAGATCGCGGCATCGACGACGCATCCGGCTGGCGTGTCGCCGTGACGGGTTTCGCGCCTTACCAGCGCTGCCAGAATACCCGCGACCAGATAAAGCGCGCCACCGCCGATATCGCCCACCAAAGTCGCCGGTGGCTGGGGAGGGGTGCCGGGCGTTGCATCATACCAAAGCGCCCCGGACAGCGCGATATAGTTTAGGTCGTGACCGGCGGTTTCGGCCAAAGGGCTATCCTGCCCCCATCCGGTCATACGCCCATAAATGAGGTCGGGGTTGCGGGCGTGACATGTGATCGGCCCCAGCCCCAGCCGCTCCATAACACCGGGTCGAAAGCCCTCGACCAGCGCATCGGCAGTCTCGACGAGATGCAGCAGCGTTTCGACGTCAGCCGGCGATTTCAGATCCAGCGTGATGGAGCGTTTGCCGCGATCAATGATCGGATGTGCAGGCATCAAACCCGCACCCTCGGCTTTGCGGTGAACGCATATGACATCCGCACCCAGATCCGCCAGCATCATCGCGGCGAAGGGCGCAGGGCCCAGCCCTTCGATCTCGATTACACGAATTCCTGTCAGCATGGCGGGCCTCCTGTCGGGTAATGTCGGATGATGTCGCGACCTTGCTGTCAGCCTAGCGGCTTTCTGCCCGGCCCCAAGAAGACCGTTGCGGCACATCCCGAATACTGCTGTTTTCGGATCAGATTTTTCTGAAGAAAGCGCTTGAAGCTCCAGCTGCTGTAGCAATTACATAAGCAGCCGACACGATGTGATGACAAAAAAGGTGACATTGGAATGGCTAGGGATGCGATTGAGCAGCTGGAGTGGCGGGTAACCGGAATGGACTGTGGGTCCTGCGCGACCAAGGTGCGTGGCGCGGTTGAGCGACTGCCGGGTGTCAGCGGCGTCGAGGTCGCCATGATGTCGGAGCGGCTGCGCCTGGAGCTTGATCCACGCCAAGGCTCGGTGATGGCCGTCGAGAAGGCGGTGCGCGGGCTGGGGTTTGGTGTCACGGCAAGCAGCACTGCACCAGCTGGCACCTCTGCGCCCTGCTGTGGCGGCGTACAGCACGCCGATGCCGCCGATGCAGTGGTCCCGCCTTGGTATCACAGTGCCAAGGGGCAATTACTGCTGGTGACGGGGCTGCTGTTGGCGCTGGCTTGGAGCATTAAGCTGCTGGCATCGCCTACGGTTGGTCTCTGGGCGTTCATGCTGGCGACCCTGATCGGAGTGGCTCCTGTGGCGCGGCGTGCCTTTGCGATGCTGCGGGCGGGGATGCCCTTTACCATTGAAATGCTGATGTCGATCGCAGCGATTGGCGCCCTGTTTATCGGTGCTGCCGAAGAGGCGGCACTGGTGGTGTTTCTCTTTGCCGTGGGTGAGATGCTCGAAGGCCTGGCTGCCAACAAGGCGCGGGATGGTATCCGGGCGCTTGCGGATTTGGTGCCAAAGACGGCGCTGCTTGAAGGTGGTGACACCCTGGAGGAGATCGCCGCAGATCGCCTGCGGGAGGGGCAGATTGTCGTGGTGCGCCCAGGTGACCGCGTGCCTGCGGATGGCGAAGTGATCAACGGTATCTCGGGCGTCGACGAAAGTCCGGTGACGGGCGAGAGCGTGCCCAGCCTCAAGGAACCGGGATCCGAAGTCTTTGCCGGATCAATCAACACCCAGGCGGTGCTGCGGGTGCGGGTGACCCGCGCCGCAGCCAACAACACCATTTCGCGGATTATCCGGCTGGTGGAAGAGGCAGAAAGCGCCCGTGCGCCGACAGAGCGTTTCATCGACCGCTTCAGCCGGATCTATATGCCGATCATCGTGGGTATCGCGCTGCTGGTCGCATTGGTGCCGCCGCTGGTCTTCGCGATGGATTGGGACACATGGATCTACCGCGCCCTTGCCCTGTTGTTGATCGGGTGTCCCTGTGCCCTGGTGATCAGCGTACCCGCCGCCATCGCTTCGGCGCTGTCGTCCGGTGCGCGCCATGGTCTGCTTCTGAAAGGGGGCGCAGTGATCGAGGCCGCCGCCCGCACCACCGAAGTTGCATTCGACAAGACAGGCACGCTGACCCGTGGGCGACCTCAGGTCACGGATATCGTTGTGGTTCAGGGCAGTGAGGGCAGCGTTCTGCAACTCGCCGCAGCGGTCGAGCGGGAGTCGAGCCACCCTCTGGCCGAGGCGATCTATGCTCGAGCTGTCGAAGCCGGGGTAGATATTCCGCCGGTGCAGGAAGCCCACGCGGTGCCGGGGAAGGGGGCCTCTGCCAAGCTCGGGTCGGTTGTCATCACCGTCGGATCGCCGCGCTTTGCCGCAGAAACAGGTGTGATGGCGCAGGCTTCCATGGTGCAGGCTGCCGAGCTTGAAGCCGAGGGGAAGACCGTTGTCGCCCTGTTCAGCGACGAGGTTCTATATGGATTGATCGCGCTCAGGGACGAGCCGCGCGAAGATGCGGTGGAAGCGATGCGCGCGCTCCGACAGATGGGGATCACCGCAACGATGCTGACAGGGGACAATGCCCGCACGGCAGCCGCCATCGCCGGCCAGCTGGGGATTGATCACCGTGCAGAGCTGATGCCGCAGGACAAGGTAGCGGCCCTGCAAGAGCTGACACAGCGCGGTCAGGTCATGATGGTCGGCGATGGGATCAATGATGCGCCCGCGCTTGCGACAGCGCAGGTTGGTGTCGCGATGGGGTCTGGCACGGATGTGGCCCTTGAGACCGCAGATGCCGCGATCCTGCGCAACCGGGTCAGCGATGTGATCGGCATTATTCGCCTGTCGCGCGCCACTTTGACGAATATTCGCCAGAACGTTGCCGTGGCACTGGGGCTGAAAGGCGTGTTTCTCGTGACATCGGTTCTGGGGATCACGGGCCTGTGGATCGCGATTCTGGCCGACACTGGCGCCACGGTCCTGGTGACGCTTAATGCGCTGCGGCTGCTGTCTTTCAGACCCTCGCCAACGTCGAAGGAGAGCTAAGCACAGGCGTGGGCGACAGGCGCCGACTGAGGGAGAGATCAATAATGCGGAGGACGTTCGTCGCCAATGACAACCCCGCCGCCACCGTCCTGCTCGCGTGAAGCTTCCCGCTGAAACAGCATGGCGACACGATGGGTCAGCCGGTCAATCTCGGATTGCTGCCGGTTGACCACATCGCTCAGCTCATCGACGGTGCGCGTCAGGTGGGCGATCTGTTCTTCGAGATGTTGCATCGGTTTCTCCCTTCGGGTCTGCCGCTGTCATAGGGGCAGTTGCGTGCAGGGTCCATGCTCGGTTGTGCCAACGCCGCCGCTTTGGGTTGCATGGAGATCAGGCAACAACGGCACGGCCATAGGGCCTGCGCGCTCTGCCGCCTTGCTGTTGGGCCGCCCTTGGGCTAGACCGCCGGGCGAGTATCTGACCCATTTGACACCCCGAGGAGGCCAAGATGGCCAAAGTCAAGAAACAGCCCCGCCCCAAGGCGATCACGCCGAAGGGCTTCCGTGACTATTTCGGCGAAGAGGTGAGCCAGCGCAGCGAGATGTTGCGGGCCATTGCGGGTGTCTATCATCATTACGGGTTTGATGCGCTGGAGTCTTCGGCGGTGGAAACAGTCGAGGCACTGGGCAAGTTTCTGCCCGATGTCGATCGCCCGAACGAGGGTGTCTTTGCCTGGCAGGAATATGACGAAAGCGGCAACGGCGACTGGATGGCGCTGCGCTACGACCTGACCGCTCCGCTGGCACGGGTCTATGCCCAGCACCGCAATGATCTGCCGACGCCTTACCGCCGCTATGCGATGGGGCCGGTCTGGCGCAACGAGAAACCGGGTCCGGGCCGCTATCGCCAGTTCTACCAGTGCGACGCGGATACCGTTGGAACCGCCTCCATGGCCGCCGATGCCGAGATCTGCGCGATGTTGTCCGACACGCTGGAAACCGTCGGCATTCCGCGCGGTGACTATCTGGTGCGTGTGAATAACCGCAAGGTGTTGAATGGCGTGCTTGAGGCGATGGGCCTTGAGGCGGGCGACAGCAAACGCGACGACGTGCTGCGCACCATCGACAAATTCGACAAGGTGGGCGAGGCTGGTGTCCGCGAGCTGCTGACCAAGGGGCGTCTTGATGCCTCCGGCGCCTTCATTGACGGGGTTGGCCTGTCGGATGACCAAGCGGCGCCGGTGCTGGCGTTCCTGACCTCCAAGGGCGCTGACGCCGCCAAGACCCTTGCCAACCTGCGCGCCGCCATTGGGGGTAGTGCGATTGGCGCGGAGGGGGTCGCCGAGCTGGAGCAGATCGGCGACCTGCTGGCCGCTGGTGGGTATGGCGCCGACCGCATCGATATCGACCCTTCGGTCGTGCGTGGCCTCGGCTATTATACCGGCCCGGTTTACGAGGCCGAACTCACCTTCGAGATTCTGGATGAGAAGGGCCGTAAACGGCAGTTCGGCTCGGTTTCGGGCGGTGGGCGTTACGACGATCTGGTGAAGCGCTTCACGGGTCAGGAAGTCCCGGCGACCGGCGTCTCCATCGGTGTTGACCGGCTCTTGGCCGCGCTGCGCGAGAAAGGCCGGATCGAGGCAAAGACCACCGGTCCCGTTGTGGTGACGGTGATGGATAAGGCGCGTATGGCGGATTACCAGACCATGGTGGCCGAGCTGCGCAATGCAGGCATCCGGGCTGAGGTCTATCTTGGCAATCCCAAGAACTTCGGCAACCAGCTGAAATACGCGGACAAGCGCAACTCGCCCATAGCGGTGATCGAAGGCGGTGAGGAAAAAGATCGCGGTGTGGTGCAGATCAAGGATTTGATCCTCGGCGCGCAGATTGCCGAGAACGCCACCCTCGAAGAGTGGAAAGAGCGTCCGAGCCAGTTTGAGGTGCCACGCGGTGATCTGGTCGCCAAGGTGCGCGAAATCCTTGCAGGGCAGGGCTGAACGATGGGGGATCGTCTGAGCGCTCTGTCGCTGGCCGCGCGGCTGCGCATGAGTTTCGAGGCCGCCGGGGCAAGGGTGGTCGAGCCGCCATTTCTACAGCCTGCCGAAACGCTGCTGGATCTATATGGCGAGGACATTCGCGCCCGTGCCTATGTGACCTCCGATGCGCTGCGCGGGGAACAGATGCTGCGCCCCGATTTCACCGTGCCGGTGGTGCAGATGCACATGAGCCATGGCGCCGAACCGGCGCGTTACACCTATGCGGGCGATGTGTTCCGCCGTCAGGAACATGACGAGGATCGCGCCAATGAATATCTTCAGGTTGGCTATGAGGTATTCGAACGCAACGATGCCGCCGGTTCTGATGCTGAAGTTTTTGCGCTGATTGCGCTCCAGCTTCGTGATTTGCCGGTGCGTGCGGCTACAGGAGATATCGGTATCCTGATGGCTGCGGTGGAGGGGCTCAACACCACCAGGCTGCGCAAGGCTGCGCTCATGCGCCACATCTGGCGGCCGCGCCGGTTCCGGGCGATGCTTGACCAGTTTGCTGGCCGCGTCCCTGTCGCCGAAAGCCGTCGCAAGCTGTTGTCGACCGAAGGCGTTCTGACCGGGCAAGTGCCTGCGATTGGCAAACGCCGCCCGGCGGAGGTGGATGCGCGCGTCGATGCATTGCGTGCGGATGCAGCCGCCCCGCCGATTGCAGAGAACGAGCTGGCCGCGCTTGAGGCGCTGATGGCGGTGCGGGAGACTATCCCCTATGCCTCGGAACAGCTGCGCGATATCGCCGTGGATCTGCCAGCGATCAACCCGGCGCTTGACCGGCTGGACGCCCGGACAGCCGCGATGAAAGCCCGAGGCATCGATGTGGACAGCCTTGATTTCGAAGCCTCCTACGGGCGGACATCAATGGAGTATTACGATGGTTTCGTGTTCGGGTTTTACGCCGATGCGCGACCCGATCTGCCGGTGATTGCCAGCGGCGGTCGCTATGACGCGCTGACACGGCAGCTGGGGCAGGGAGCAGAGATCCCCGCCGTCGGCGGCGTCGTTCGTCCTGATCTGATGCTGCTCTTGGAAGGGGCACAATCATGAGCCTGAAGCTTGGTGTGCCGTCCAAGGGACGGCTGATGGAAAAGACCTTCGAATGGTTTGCCAAACGCGGTATCATCCTGTCGCGTACCGGGTCGGATCGTGAATATGCCGGTGCGGTTGATGGGATCGACGGCATTGATCTGGTGCTGCTGTCTGCCGGTGAGATGCCGCGCGAACTCGCAGCGGGGCGGATTCACCTGGGCGTCACCGGTACTGATCTGGTGCAGGAAAAACTACCGCTCTGGGAACAGCAGGTCGAAGAGATTGCAGGCCTCGGCTTTGGTCACGCTGACCTGATCCTTGCTGTGCCGCAGATCTGGGTGGATGTCGAGACCATCGACGATCTGGACGCGGTCGCAGCGGCGTTTCGGGCCAAACACGGCCATCGGTTGCGGATCGCCACGAAATACCATCGCCTGGTACGGGAATTCCTGATGGATGCCGGTGTCGCGGACTATCAGCTGGTTGATAGCCAGGGCGCGACCGAAGGGACCGTCAAGAACGAGACCGCCGAAATGGTCGCAGACATCACATCAACTGGGGAGACCCTGCGGGCAAACCATCTGAAGCTGATGTCCGACGGGCTGATCCTGCGGTCGCAGGCAACACTTTGGCGCAGCCGCGTGGCGAAATACAGCGCTGGTGAAAAAGCGTCTCTGAGCGAGCTTCTGAAACGTCTGCACGGTTGATTGCGGCACGCCAACGTCGGCGGGCCTATCGGCGGGTTAGAGCCACATGTCTGCACATGCCTCCGAGAGGCCGCCCGCGCACCCCGTGGCGGCCTCTCTGTTCTTTTGTGGTGAGGGTTCGGTTAGGATCGCTTACCGGCGGCGCGACGGCTTGCGCGCCATTGGATCACGCAGATGTGCATCTCCCGCGAGCGGCGCCGCCAACCGCTCATTTGAAAATCTTCTGTCGGCCTCTACCTGAATACCTTGGGCACGGGGGGCGAGGGCCTGTTTGCGTGATCTCAGTATTGTGCATCTCGCCTCTCTTGGTCCGATCAACAGGGAGAGACCGATATGATATCAACCAAAGCCGCTGCCAAAGCGGCACTCACCGCTATTCCGCTGCTTTTAGCTGCCAGCCCGGCGGCACTCGCCCAGGACACCAGCATGAGCTTCTTCGTGACCAGCGTCGGTTCGGGAAAAGGCGGCAATCTGGGTGGGCTTGAGGGTGCCGACGCCCATTGCACCAATCTCGCCGAGGCGGCAGGCGTCACTGGCAAAACCTGGCGCGCCTATCTCAGTACCCAGGAAGAGGGCAAGCGTGGTATCTCGGCACGTGACCGGATCGGAAGCGGCCCCTGGCATAACGCCAAAGGGGTGCAGATTGCCGCCAACCTCGATGAGCTGCACCTCAATCCGAATATCGTCAAATCCACAGGGCTGGATGAAAACGGCAATCTGGTGAACGGGCGTGGTGACAAGCCAAATGTTCATGACCTGCTGACAGGGACCATGGCTGACGGCACGGCCTATTTCCCGTGGATGGAAGGCGACAAAACCTGCAGCAACTGGACCAGCTCCGGCGAGGGCAGTGCAACGGTTGGGCATCATGACCGGCATGGTGGCGGCAATACATCTTGGAATGCGGCGCATGACTCGCGCGGCTGCTCGATGGAGGCGCTTGCGATGACCGGAGGAGCCGGCCTCTTCATGTGTTTTGCGACAAACGGCGGCTGACCTGTTCAGACCCAGCCCGAAAAACATAAAAGGCGCCCCAGGGCGCCTTTATATTTGGTCGGAGCGAGAGGATTCGAACCTCCGGCCCCTGCCTCCCGAAGACAGTGCTCTACCAGGCTGAGCTACGCTCCGACCGTGGCGCGGAATTACACGGCAGCGGCTGGATATGCAAGCCCTATTCCGCCGGTTTCTCCGGGCTTTGCCGTTTCAGCATGAGCGACACATTGGTGCCGCCAGCCGTGTACCCACGGGTCCGGGTGCGCAGAACCGGGGTGTTGTCCGAACGCCCGCCAAACGCTTCGCGCAACACGATGAAAATACCGCTGGCAATAATGATCGCGGCACCGACCAGTGTCATCAAGTCGACCTTTTCATTGAACAGAACCACGCTGAATATCGTTGCCCAGATGATCTGTGAATATTGCATGGGGGCGACAATCGCCGCCTCGCCAATGGTATAGGCGCTGACCGTCAGCAGGGTCGCGCAAAACCCGAACAGAGCGACGACCGCGATCCCGCTGAAGGTCACGCCATCCATGGGGACGTAGACCAGCGGCAGAGCCAGGCCCATAACCGCAAAGGTCATCAGCATCGGGTAGATCATCAATACCACCCGGCGTTCGTCGGCGCTGATTTTACGCAGTACAACCGATTGGAAGGCCGCACAGAGTGCGGCGAAGAGCGCCGCCGCATGACCGAGGCCAAAGCTGGTCGCACCGGGGCGCAAAACCACCATTACGCCGATGAACCCGACCACAACGGCCGCCAGCCGTGGCAAGCCGACACGTTCGCCCAGAATCGGGATCGACAGCAGTGTAATCAGAAGCGGCGTGGCAAATAGCAGGGCATAGGTCTCGGCGAGCGGCAGCTCTGAAAACGCATAAAAGGCGCTGGCCGGAATCACCGCCATCGTCGCCGACCGTGCCGTCATCCACCAGGGGTGGACCGGTCGCAGGTGGCCTTGGGTTGCATCCTTGACCAGCATCAGTACCAGCAGCGGAAATGACAGAAGACTGCTGAAGAACACCAGCTGAATCGGCGACACATCTGCGCCAAGCACCTTTACCACCACGTCGTGGGTTGAAAATATCGCATAGGCCAAAAGAGCAAGCAGGGCGGCTTTTATGTTCATGGGACAATCCGACTAAGCGCAACAGGGCGGGGGAGCTTTTGCACTATAGCGCTAACATTATCAGGAAAATACTAAAACCCGTTCGCGCGCATGGAACCGCACGCCCTAGGTTCGCCGGCCTCCTGCACCGCGGATATGAAGGTCCGGCGAGGGCTGGCTACGGTGCTGCGAGGGCCCGATATGGCCCTCGCGCTGATCAATGGACCGAAACCTTACAGGCTCGCGTCGAGCGCGCCGATGATCGCATCGCCCATGTCCGAGGTGCTGATCGGCGATACGCCTTCTTCGCCCAGCAGGTCGGCGGTGCGGTGGCCATCAGCGAGAACTTTTTCGACCGCCGCTTCAAGACGATCAGCCTCGGCGCCCTGATCAAAGCTGTAGCGCAGCGCCATGGCAAAGCTGAGGATACAGGCGATCGGGTTGGCCTTGCCCTGGCCCGCGATATCCGGGGCGGAGCCATGAACCGGCTCATAAAGCGCTTTTGGACGGCCATTGGCCATCGGTGCGCCAAGGGACGCAGAGGGCAACATGCCCAGGCTGCCGGTCAGCATAGCAGCACAGTCGGACAGGATGTCACCGAACAGGTTATCGGTCAGGATCACGTCAAACTGCTTGGGTGCGCGCACCAGCTGCATGGCGCCATTATCGGCATACATGTGGGACAGCTCGACCTCGGGATAGTCCGCAGCAACGCGGGTCACCACCTCGCGCCACAGGATGCCGGATTCCATCACGTTGGCTTTTTCCATCGAGCAGAGTTTCTTGTTCCGGCGCATCGCCAGTTCGAACGCAGAGCGGGCGGCGCGCTCGATCTCCGACTCCGTATAGCGCTGGGTATTGATGCCGACACGCTCATTGCCCTCTTCGAAGATGCCGCGCGGCTCGCCGAAATAGACGCCGGAGGTCAGTTCGCGCACGATCATGATATCGAGACCCGCGACGATATCCTTCTTCAGCGAGGAGAAATCCGCCAGCGCGTCAAAGCACTGCGCCGGGCGCAGGTTGGAGTAGAGATCCATCTCCTTGCGCAGGCGCAGCAGCCCACGCTCCGGCTTCACAGAGAAGTCGAGATCGTCGTATTTCGGGCCACCCACGGCGCCCAGCAGGACAGCGTCGACCTCTTGCGCCTTTGCCATGGTCTCATCCGCCAGCGGTTTGCCGTGCACGTCATAGGCGGCACCACCGACCAGATCCTCGCTCACATCGAACTGTAGATCGCGCTTTTCGCCATACCAGGTAATGACCTTGCGGACCTCGGCCATGACTTCGGGGCCGATCCCGTCGCCGGGCAGAATCAGAATCGATGGGTTGGACATAGGGATACTCCTTGAAAGCTTGCAGCCGGGGGTAACGGCACATCGCCCGTGGGTCAATGTTCCGGGCGCATATAGCGCGCCATCGCTTTGTTTTTATGGCTGAGAGGGCGGTTCCTGCGCCATCTTGTTGCCGTGACCTTAGTTCTGGATTTGCAAATCTGTCCAGACCAGAGCGTGACGGCTGGCTGGGCGCTCAGAACCGCTATAGCGCTCCGCGATGTCTTCGGCCCATATCAGTCCCGAGGCGACGACCTGCGCAGACTGTGACGGGAGGATGTAGTCTACGCGCATACGGCCGGATCTGCCCCAGTTTACGGTTTCCGCGCCTCCGGTCTGATCCACCGGGCGCGGGTCCTGTAGTCTTGGGTCGCGGAGCAGATCTGCAATGGCCTGCCGATAGCCAGCCCCCCGGTCGGGATCAAGGTTCGCACCGCCCGCGATAACCCAGGGTTCGGCGGGAACGGGGCCAAGCCGGCCATCCAGCAACACCTGCCAGAGCCGGATCTCATCCCGGTTGCGCAACGCGTTACGACCCTCAGGGCCGTCAAACAGCGGCGGTGTCGCCTGAAAGGTCAGGACAGACAGTTCAGAACCATCGGGCAACAGGATCGGGACGATCCAATGGCCGGTGCTTGGCAGGCGCTGGATCGCTAGCGCCTGTGGGCTGGGAAACGGACGACCATCGGGGTGGGCAGGAAGGATGGCTCCGGGAAGATCCCGCCACAGCAGATCGGAGAGATCGCGCGCCTTGGCATGCAGGATAGGAAACCGCGACAGCAACGCAAGCCCGCCCTGTCCGGTGAACCGGCCATAGCCCTGCGCATCCCGGGCGGTCGAAGGCTCCCCGTCTCCGTCCATGTCCAGCCCGGTGTGCAACCCGCTATTGGGACGTGGGGCATAGATGTGATCATAGCGGGGCAGGCGTTTGTCCAGCTGATCGCGCAGTTCGGCGATGGCGTGACCATCGTGATCCCAATCAATGCCCTGCAACAGCAGGATATCAGCCTCTGCCGCACTTAGGCTGTCCAGAATGGCGGTGATTTGTGGATCTTCGCCGCGGCGTAGATCGCGCAGCAATAAACCCGGCCCCTTGCGCGACAGCTCGGTGTTGAAACTGGCGATACGGATCAGTGGCTTGACCTGGGGCTGGGCATGACAAATCAGCGGAAAGAGGGCGGCCAACAGCAGGGTGGCCAGCGCTCTCATGCGGTCTGCAACGCCTCGGAACTGGCGTATGCAGCGCGGCGCTTCTGTGCGATCAGGTCGGAGACGCGCAGCATCGCAAGACCGCGCATCACCATGGAGGCAGGCACAAACGCCCAGGCGGCGACGACCCAGACCAGCGTCTGCGGGGCGGACAAAAGACCGGGATCGACCAGGCCCGAGGCCAGTTTCACAACGGCCGGAAGCGCAAAGGGAAAAAGCACCCCGCCAACAATATTGATGCGCGCATCCCGTTGCAGTCGTTCGACCACATCGCCGCCGGTTGTCGGGTCAAAGAGCGGCAGATTTGTCCAGACGTTGAATGGCCCATTGCCGAGCGGCCAGTCATAAAGCCGGATCGCCAAAGCAAAACCAGTGATCGCAAGCAGTGCAACGATATAGGTCAGCGCTGCCGCTGCCATCACCCGGGTCACCAGTTCAGGCTCCACATGGGCTGGCATCATCAACCCGATAAGCTGGACGGGGGAAAAGGCAAAATCCAGCGTAGTTCCTAACCAGGAGGCCAGCCCATGCACCAGCGACGTCAGGGCTGTTGCCTCGATCGGGTGGCGCGCCAGCAGACTGACCAGGATGACAATCAGCGCCAAGGCGATAAACCGCATTCGGTTCAGCGGCGGGGCTTCGCGAAACTCGACGAAACTGGGGTAGCTTGAGAAATATTCGGCAAAAGTCAGCGCCGCTGCGAGGATCGCAAGAAGGGCAATCACCTCCGGTGATCTGGTTGCCGTATCCGGCAACAACAGCGATGGCATTGCGATCAACAATGCAACAAAGATGCCGCGGATGGCCGCGCCTGTAATCCGTGCAATCACGCTTCGATCCCTTCAAACTGGACTGGCCGGTGCATTGCCGTGCCGTTGTTCCAACTTGATGCTCGGAGTCGTTTCTTGGTGAAACGTTGTTGCCGAGCGCTGCCTCATTTCTGCCTTATTTCTGCCTGTCAGCGGGAATTTGCTCAAGTTTGATGACGTGATTTGGGATCCTTCCGTGTACTTTGGGTTGCAGACTGGTGCCGGTTTGCATCAGTTGCATATCTTGAGTTGCAATGAAAACAACGGCTTATCGACTTCTTCACAAGATATTGTGGAATGTCAGCCGTAAAGGGCTAGCAGAATCGTTTCACGGGACGAGGGGACGCAGCTCAGTCCAGTCAGCGCACTGACAACCGCCGCACCGATCTGACCGGGGGAGCCATGACCAGCGAGATTGCCGCACGTTACACCAGATTCGCGCAGGTGGAGGCTGCAGGTCAGTCGCTGATTTACGAACGGCTTGCATTGCAGGTGGCCCGCTCGCCGCGCTGTCTGGCGTTCCTGTCAGCGCTCCCTGCGGATCGCCAGCAACCGAATCTGCTGTTCGCGGCACTGCGTTCGGTTACAGGCGATATCCCATGCGATGACCGGCTGGATAGGGCAATCCACGAGCAGGGGGATGATATCGCAGCCGTGATGCTGTGCCGGACAACCCAGACGAACGAGCCGGGACGCTGTGCGGTCCTGTTGCCCGTATTGGCCCAGATCACGGGACCGATTGCCCTGATTGAGGTCGGAGCATCCGCAGGGCTTTGTCTGTTGCCGGACTACTATGGCTATGATTGGGAAGGTTATCAGCTGCCGCCGTCGCAGCAAATCGGGGTTCGTGCCCCTGTGATGATCTGCAATGCGTCACCCGGTACACCTTTGCCGCGGGCGCATCCCGAAATCATCTGGCGCGCGGGGCTGGATCTGAACCCGCTTGATGTCAATTGCGAGGCGGATGTCCGCTGGCTCGAACACCTGATATGGCCCGAACATCAGTCGCGCCTCGACAGGCTGCGCGCCGCTATCGCCGTCGCCAGGAAGGCTCCTCCGTCGATTGTCGCCGGGGATCTGACCCAGGATCTGCCTGCTCTAATTGCCAAGGCACCTTCCGAGGCGACGGTTGTCGTCTTTCATACAGCGGTGGTGACTTATGTTGCCGATCAGGGCCAGCGCGACGCCTTCGCGGAAATGATGTTGAACAGCGGGGCGATCTGGATCAGCAACGAGGGTACGCGGGTCTTCCCGCAGTTTGCGGACCGTGCGGGACCGGTGCGGGACAATATGTTTCTGCTGACGCAGAATGGCCATCCGCTGGCCTGGACCGGCCCGCATGGCCAGGCGATCGAGTGGCTGCCAGAAAATCGTTGAAACCTCGAGTTTGCCGATTTTCGCCCGCGATCCGCCTCATTGAAAAAGCCGCCCATGCGGGGCGGCTTTTCTGTGCATAGTCGGTTTGAACCGTCGGGTCAGACCCAGGGGCGCTCCTGCGCGGCCTTGTCTTCAAAGCTGGCGATGGACGCGGATTTTTCCAAGGTCAGGCCGATATCATCCAGCCCGTTCAGCAGACAGTGCTTGCGGTGACCGTCGACTTCAAATGCGACGACTTCGCCGTCGGAGGTGGTGATTTCCTGTGCTTCCAGATCCACGGTCATACGGGCATTCTCACCCTTCTCCGCGTCCTTCATCAGCAGATCAACCTGCTCCTGCGGCAATACGATGGGCAGGATCCCGTTTTTGAAGCAGTTGTTGTAGAAGATGTCCGCAAAGGAGGTCGAGATCACGCATTTGATACCGAAATCCTTGATCGCCCAGGGCGCATGTTCGCGCGAGGAGCCACATCCAAAATTGTCGCCTGCAACCAGAATCTCGGCGTTGCGATACTGCGGCTTGTTCAGCACGAAATCCGCAATCTCAGACCCATCGCGGTTGTAGCGCATCTCATCGAACAGATTCTTGCCAAACCCGGTGCGCTGAATGGACTTCAGAAACACCTTCGGGATGATCATGTCGGTGTCGATATTGACGAGCGGCATCGGTGCGGCGACGCCGGTGAGTTTTTGAAACTTATCCATTGGGCGTATTCCTTACATCAGCTCGCGAATATCGGTCAGCTTGCCGGTCAGCGCGGCAGCGGCAGCCATGGCAGGCGACACCAGATGGGTGCGGCCCTTGTAGCCCTGACGCCCCTCGAAGTTGCGGTTCGAAGTGGCGGCGCAACGCTCGCCCTCGGACAGCTGATCGGGGTTCATCGCCAGACACATGGAACACCCCGCAAGGCGCCATTCAAACCCGGCCTCGGCAAAGATCTCGGCCAGGCCTTCCTCCTCGGCCTGAGCGCGGACCAGACCGGAACCCGGTACGATCATCGCACGCATGCCTTCCTTGATCTTCTTGCCCTTCACCACCTCAGCAACAGCGCGCAGATCTTCGATGCGGCCATTGGTGCAGGAGCCGATGAACACGGTGTCGATTTCGATGTCAGTGAGCTTCTGGCCGGGGGTCAGCCCCATGTATTCGATCGAGCGGCGCGCGGCTTCAACCTTGCCGCCCTCGAAATCCTCGGGGTTCGGCACCACGCCGGTGATCGGCAGCACGTCCTCAGGGCTGGTGCCCCAGGTCACAACCGGCTCGATATCTTCGCCCTTCAGGGTGACGACCTTGTTGAAATGAGCGCCCTCGTCGGTGTAAAGCGTCTTCCACCAGTTCAGCGCCGCTTCCCACTGAGCGCCCTTCGGGGCGTGCGGGCGACCTTTGACATAGTCAAAGGTGGTCTCGTCCGGTGCGATGAGGCCTGCGCGAGCGCCGCCTTCGATTGCCATGTTGCAGACGGTCATGCGGCCTTCCATCGACAGGTCGCGGATCGCTTCACCGCAGTATTCGATGACATAGCCGGTGCCGCCGGCGGTGCCGGTCTCGCCGATCACCGCCAGGGTGATGTCCTTGGCAGTCACACCCGGCTTCAGCTTGCCGGTGATCTCCACCTTCATGTTCTTGGACTTTTTCTGGATCAGCGTCTGGGTGGCCAGCACATGCTCCACCTCGGAGGTGCCGATGCCATGTGCCAGCGCGCCGAAGGCACCGTGGGTGGCGGTGTGGCTGTCGCCGCAGACCACGGTCATGCCGGGCAGGGTCCAACCCTGTTCCGGGCCAACGATATGCACGATGCCCTGGCGAATGTCATCCACCGGGTAGTAATGCACGCCGAATTCGCGGGCGTTCTTGTCGAGCGCCTCGACCTGGATGCGGCTTTCCTCGTTTTCGATGCCTTTGGCACGGTCGAGCGTGGTCGGCACGTTATGGTCCGGCACCGCGATGGTCTTCTCGGGCGCGTGCACCTTGCGGCCCGCCAGGCGCAGGCCTTCGAACGCCTGCGGGCTGGTCACTTCGTGAACCAGGTGGCGGTCGATATAGAGCAGGCAGGTGCCATCCTCTGCTTCATGCGCGACATGCGCATCCCAGATTTTATCGTAGAGCGTCTTGGGGGACATGAGTCCTCTCCCGTAGTTTTTGGAATGTAGCTGGCAAAAGGGCTTGGCGGCAGCCTTATAGCCGCGCCAGAACCGTGCGGGCGGCGCCAAAGAACCGTTCGCGCAGGCGCGCGCGGTCTTGCAGTTCGATATGATGGGCCAAAACGAGCGTCATGAGCGCTGGGATACCGCGCTACGCCACGGCAATCAAGATTCGTTCTGAGCGGTCAGCCCGTCATGACCGCGCCATTCGCCCGGCGCGCGTCGTGCCAATGGCGGTTAATGAAGCTACTGTCGCCGGGTGGGCGGACCTACCGCGTTGCAAAAACAACCAAATCTTTGACAGGCCTGGCCGCGACCCCTTGCTTTTGGCAGGTCTCTATCGGCATCCTGAAAAGCAGGAGGCGCGTCATGGAAGAACTGGAACTGCCAGCAACGGTGGTCACGCTTTGGGATCAGATCCTGCATGTCGTGGAGTTGGGGCTGACGCCCGGCTGGCGGCAGTATCAGATCGCCATCATCATATGTCTCTTCATCGTCGCCTATGTTCTGAGGCTCGTGACGCAGCCGGGCTGGGACCGCTGGGCCAGATCCAGAAGCGGCTGGCCCAAGTGGCGCTTGCGGGTTCTGGTGCAGGTACTGCGGCGCATCACCCTGATTTACTTCGTTATTCTTTGCTGGGGCACCTATGTCGTCATGCAGCAGATGACCTGGCCCTCGCGAAGTTACCTGATCGGTGTTGCGGCAACGCTGGGGGTGGCCTGGCTGATGATCGGGTTTCTGGCCCGATTCGTGCATAACCGGACATTGCGCCGTCTGGTGACATGGTCGCTGTGGATCTACGCCACGCTGGTCGCGCTCAACCTTGTCGATGACGTGGCGCAGTTCCTCGATGGGGTCGCGCTGGATATCGGGTCCATGCACCTGTCGTTGCTTGCGGTCCTGAAAGCCTGTGTTCTGGGGGCGGTGCTGCTGACGATGGCGCGGCTCGGGACGCAGGCCGCAGCCGGTGGCTTGCGCCGGAACGAGGATATCTCGCCGTCGATGCAGGTCCTGATGGGCAAGGCTGTGCAGGTTGTGCTCTATGGTTTGGCTTTGCTGTTCAGCATTCGCGCCATCGGATTCGATCTTACCGGGCTTGCAGTCCTGTCCGGCGCGATCGGTGTCGGTATCGGGTTCGGCCTGCAAAAAGTAGTGTCGAACCTGGTCTCGGGAATCATTATCCTGATGGACCGGTCGATCAAACCGGGTGATGTGATTTCGCTGGGCGAGACCTTTGGCTGGATCAATGCGCTTGGCGCCCGTTACGTATCCGTGGTGACCCGCGACGGGCGTGAATATCTGATCCCGAACGAGGATTTTATCACCAGCCAGGTGGTCAACTGGTCCCATTCGGACCGATTCGTACGGCTCGATCTGAATTTTGGCACCGGTTACAATGATGACCCGCATGAGGTGCGCCGCGTCGCCATCGAGGCCACAAAAACGGTGGGTCGGGTGCTCAGCGGTGGCAAGCGTGCCCCCGTCTGCCACATCGTCGGCTTTGGCGACAGCAGCGTGGATTACGTCCTGCGTTTCTGGATCAGCGATCCGACCGGCGGTCTGACGAATATTCGCGGCAATGTCTATCTGGCGCTCTGGGACGCCTTTAAAGGCGCAGGAATCTCCATACCTTTCCCACAACGGGAAGTGCGCGTCCTGAACGACGCACTGCCGGTCGCAATGCAGGATACGGAGGCACGGCGGGGCGGCGGCACAGTGGATGGTTCGGGGGCAGGCCCAGAAGCCGCCGCGCGGCCAATTCAGGACTGACATCACCCGGCCGCCCGACCATGCGTTTCGCGCTGCTTTCACGCCTGCACAAGACGCATAGCCGCCGACCATCAAGCTTCATTGAAAAACCGCTTGTAGCTTGCTACATTAACTCAACCCCAGCGCCGGGGGACCGGCGGCGCGCTACAAGGAGGACAATGTCCTGTCACCCGAACCTCAGGCGGCCCCAGATGCTGGTCGCGGAGTGGCCGTAATGGCTACCACATCACAGCCAACCAGCGACGAGCTGCTGGCGCGTGTTCTTTCCTCGCTGAATGACGACAAGGCCGAAGATGTTGTGCAGATCGACCTGCGCGGCAAAACGGCTATTGGCGACCATATGGTCATCGCCTCGGGTCGCTCGACCCGTCAGGTGGCGTCGATGGCTGAAAAGCTGGCCGACCGCCTGAAGCAAGACTATGGCATGGTCTGCAAGGTCGAAGGCAAGGACACCGGCGACTGGGTGCTGATCGATACCGGCGATATCATCGTCCATCTGTTCCGCCCGGAAGTGCGCGAATTCTATCAGCTCGAAAAAATGTGGCTGCCCGCAGGCACGTCACCAGCCCAGAGCGAGAACTGATCCAGCGACGGGATCCGGTTCCAAGAGATCGGTCCGCGCAGCTCGTCCTTTGCGTCTGGCGCGGACCCGTATCGAAAGTTCCTCATGCGACTCCATTTCTGTGTGGTCGGGCGCCTCAGGGCCAGCCCGGAAAAGCAGCTGATCGACGATTATTTCGAGCGTTTTGACCGTACCGGTCGTGCGCTGGGTCTGGGTCCCTGCCGGATCGTTGAAGTTGAGGACAAGAAAAACGCAGGCATGGCCGCTGAGGCGGAACTGCTGCGCAAGGCAATCCCCAAGGGGGCTGTCATCTGCGTGTTGGACGAGCGTGGCAAGCTGCTCAGCTCGCCGGATTTCTCCAAACGTCTGTCTGATTGGCGCGATACCGGCCGTCAGGATGTTGCCTTTGTGATCGGCGGGGCGGACGGCATTGATCCGAGCCTGCGCGCCGAAGCCGATTTTTCAATTTCATTGGGCAAGATGGTCTGGCCGCATATGCTGGTGCGGGTGCTGCTGGCAGAACAGGTCTATCGTGCCGCAACCATACTGGCGGGCAGCCCCTATCACCGGGTTTAGCAGGCGCAGAGCGTCTGGTGCGCAGGCACCGGCCACCGCGCGGTGTTCAGCATGAGGTGCAGGTCAGGCGGAGCGTATATGTTGTCTCAGCCCAGCCGTCGACATTGCAGCGCGCCTGAATGAGGACGCTGTCCAGCCCGTCTGGTATCGCCACACCGGCCAGTGATCTGGTGAATGGCTGTTCGTTGACATGCGGATGCGCCAGTTCCCTCAGGCCAAGCACATTCCCGTCTATATCGAGCACCCGCCAGCCGTCGGCATAGTGACCCCAGCCGGTATCGGGGTGGCGCAGGGTGACGCTGATGCGCCAGCTGCCAGCTGTTTGCTGCGCGGCAGCATCAGTTATTTGCGGATCATCGGCCAGCGCCGACGCAGGCAGGCTTACCGCCACGAGCAAGGCGAAGAGTTTTGTCATGGCGCAAGTATAGGTCCGAAGCCTGCCGCGGTAATGTCACAACTCTGTGTTGGCAGCGGATCCTGAGGGTTCGTTTAAGGGTGGGGTCGCGTTTGCCGGGACCCGCTGCAGAATCTGGCGGGACTGCGAGGCAAATTCCCGCCGATAAAGCACCGCAAAGGTCACGATTGTCGCCGCAACCAGCGCCCATGGTCCGATCAGCCATGCGACGGCGGCGAGCGCGAAATAGGTGGACCGCATGGCGCGGTTGAAACTGCGCGCGGCCGTGATGCTCAGGTCTGCTGCCTGTCGCGCGCGGGGATAGGCACGGGGGTCGGCGTCGGTATTGGGCACAGCGGCCATCAGCACAAAACAATAGCCGAACAGACGATGCGCCCAGACATATTTCAGGAACGCATTGGACAACAGCAACAGCACCAACAGGATTTTGACTTCCCAGACAAAGGCAGGCGCGCTCTCCAGACTGAGATCCTGCGCCACACCGGCCAGTTGATCGGTATTGCCGATCAGTGCCAGTCCTCCGCCGATGGCGATCATCGAGGCAGAGGCAAAGAACGCGCTGCCTTGTCGCAGATTTGCGATCAGCTGGGCGTCAAAGATGCGGGGATCACGCTGCACCATCTGATTCATCCAGGCATGGCGGAACTCGGCCATCAGGCCAGAGACCGAGGGATGCTCCGAAGTGGCGTGTTCAATGCGCCAGCCGATGCCGATCCAGCAGAGCATCAACAACAGGCAGGCCGCCAGATCTAGGGGCGAAAACAGGGCGATACGGTCAAGCAGTGTCATGGCTCGACCCTACCTCCGGAACTCGGGGCTTGCCAGATTGGATAATTGGTAATATTAGTTTACCAAATTTAGCAATCCACAGGAGAGCCCCATGGAGATGCCAGCCCCGGATCAGACCGTCCTGTCGCGCAAGGCTGAACTTGTTTCGCGTCTTTCTGCCGTGCTGCCTGCGGATGCGCTGGTCGAAGATCCCGCAGAGACGCGGGCCTACGAATGTGATGCGCTGACCGCCTACAAATGCCCGCCGATGCTGGTGGTGCTGCCGCGGAGCACGCAAGAGGTCTCGGATGTGCTGCGGATCTGCCACGAGGCAGGCGTGCCGGTGGTCCCGCGCGGGGCCGGGACGTCGCTGGCCGGCGGGGCGCTGCCAACGGCCGATTGTGTCCTTCTGGGCGTCGCGCGGATGAACGCGGTGCTGGAAACGGATTACGACAACCGCATTATCCGGGTGCAAACCGGCCGCACCAACCTGAGTGTTTCGGGCGCGGTGGAGGAACAGGATTTCTTCTATGCTCCTGATCCGTCCTCGCAGCTGGCCTGCGCCATCGCCGGCAATATCGCGATGAACTCCGGTGGCGCGCATTGTCTCAAATACGGTGTGACCACCAACAACCTCATGGGTGTCACCATGGTGATGATGGATGGCACCGTGGTCGAGATCGGCGGCGCCCATCTGGATGCGGGCGGGCTGGATCTGCTGGGGGTGATCTGCGGCAGCGAAGGGCAGCTGGGCGTGGTGACCGAGGCGACCCTGCGGATCCTGCGCAAACCCGAAGGCGCGCGCCCGGTGCTGATCGGTTATGACAGCAACGAGGTGGCGGGGGCCTGCGTCAGCGATATCATCAGGGCAGGGGTTCTGCCGGTTGCGATCGAATTCATGGACCGGCCCTGCATCGAGGCCTGCGAGGCCTTTGCCAAGGCGGGTTACCCGATGTGCGAGGCGCTGTTGATCATCGAGGTCGAAGGCAGCGATGCGGAAATTGACCTCCAGCTGAGCCTGATCACCGAGATAGCCCGTTCGCACAATCCGGTGGAGCTGCGCGAGGCGCGTGACAGCGACGAGGCCGCGCGGATCTGGCTGGGCCGAAAATCGGCCTTCGGGGCGATGGGGCAGATCAACGACTATATGTGTCTGGATGGCACGATCCCTGTCACCGCGCTGCCGCTTGTCCTGCGCCGCATTGGGGAAATGAGCCGGGAGTTCGGACTGGACGTCGCCAATGTGTTCCATGCGGGCGATGGCAATATGCACCCGCTGATCCTGTTCGATGCCAACAAGCCCGGCGATCTGGAGACCTGCGAAGCCTTTGGCGCCGAAATCCTGAAGCTCTGTGTGGAGGTGGGCGGATGCCTCACCGGAGAGCATGGCGTGGGGATCGAAAAGCGCGATCTGATGCTGCATCAATACCGGCCCGCCGATATCGAGGCGCAGCTGCGGGTGAAAGATGTGTTCGATCCGAAATGGCTGCTCAACCCGGCGAAAGTGTTCCCGCTGTCCACAACGCAAAGCAGACGCGCGCCCGCAATCGCGGCTCAGTAACAGATGGTAGTCGACAGGCCCCGATGCGGGCATGTTGCGGGGGCCTTGCCCCCACACCCCCAGAGTATTTTTGAAAAGGTGAAATCATGACACCTCAGAGTGAGGCCGAACTGGCCGAGATTATTGCGGGGGCCAAGGGGCCTTTGAGTATCCGAGGCGGCGGCACCCGCGGTATCGCCGACAACGGCGCGCCGCTGTCGGTCGCGGGGTTGAGCGGTGTCACCCTTTACGAGCCGGGAGCGTTGACGCTTGTTGTGCAGGCGGGCACACCGGTTGAGGAGGTGAAGCAGATCCTGGCAGGTGAAAACCAGCGCCTCGCCTTTGAGCCGATGGACCATCGCGGACTGCTTGGAACCGATGGCGCGCCCACTATGGGCGGTGTGTTTGCCGCCAATATCTCCGGTCCCCGCCGCATCCAATGTGGTGCGGCGCGCGATTTCCTGTTGGGGGTGCGGTTTGTGGACGGCCGCGGTGACGTGCTTAGCAACGGTGGCCGGGTCATGAAGAATGTCACCGGCTATGATCTGGTCAAGCTGATGGCCGGTGCCCATGGCACTCTGGGTGTGCTGAGTGAGCTGTCGTTGAAAGTCCTGCCCAAGGCTGAAGCCTGCGGAACCGTAGCGGTTGACGTCGCCGATCTGGCAACAGCAGTGGCGGCCATGTCGGTTGCGCTGGGCTCTCCTTATGATGTGACCGGGGCCGCCTATGATCCGGATGCGCGAAGGGCCTATATCCGGCTTGAGGGGTTTGAGGCCTCCGTTGCCTACCGTGCCGAAGCCCTGGCGAAGGAGTTGGCTGGATTTGGCGCCCCGGAGATCTCTCTTGGTGAGAGCACCGCATTGTGGGAGGGGGTTCGCGATGTGGCAGCTTTCCACGACAAACCGGGCGATGTCTGGCGTATTTCGGTGAAACCCTCCGACGCGGTGGCGCTGGCGCCCGCACTGCGGGCGGAGGCTTTGCAGTTTGACTGGGGCGGCGGGCTGATCTGGGCGCTGGTGCCCGAGGGGACTGACCTGCGGGCGCGGATCGGCGTGCCAGGCCATGCAACGCTGGTGCGGGCGTCTGCTCAAACCCGGCAGCAGCTGGGACAATTTCATCCGCAACCTGCCACGCTTGGCGCGATATCTGCGGGGCTGCGCCAGCAGTTCGATCCGCGCGGCATTCTTAATCCGGGACTGATGGGGTAGATCATGCAAACCACGTTTACCGAAGAGCAACTGCGCGATCCCGGCACCCAGCGGGCCAATGAGATTCTGCGGACCTGTGTGCACTGCGGCTTTTGCACGGCAACCTGCCCGACCTATCAGGTTCTCGGCGATGAGTTGGACAGCCCGCGCGGACGGATCTATCTGATCAAGGACATGCTGGAGAACGAGCGCAAGCCCGACGCCAAGACGGTGAAGCACATCGACCGCTGCCTGTCCTGCCTCGCCTGCATGTCGACCTGCCCGTCGGGTGTGCATTACATGCATCTCGTCGATCACGCCCGTGCCTATATCGAAAAACACTATGACCGGCCCTGGAGCGATCGTGCCCTGCGCTGGCTGCTGGCGCGGATTCTGCCCTATCCCGGCCGCTTCCGGCTGGCGCTCGTCGGGGCGAAGCTGGCACGGCCGTTTCGTGCATTTGTGCCTGACGCGCGATTGCGGGCGATGCTGGACATGGCGCCGAAGCGCATTCCGCCGGTCAGCCGCAACGATGATCCGCAGCGATTTGCACCAATTGGACCGCGCAAGAAACGCGTGGCCCTGATGACCGGGTGCGCGCAGAAGGCGCTCAACACCGATATCAATGATGCCACGATCCGCCTGTTACGCCGTCTCGGCTGCGAGGTTGTCGTCGCCGAAGGGGCGGGGTGCTGCGGGGCGCTGACACATCATATGGGTCGCGAAGACGAAAGCCATGCCACCGCTGCCAAGAACATCCGCGCCTGGTGCACAGAGATGGACTGGAAGGGCCTCGATGCGATTGTGATCAACACCTCCGGTTGCGGCACGACGGTGAAAGACTACGGGCATATGTTCCGAAATGATCCTCTGGCGGCAGATGCGGCGCGGGTGTCGGCCATTGCCATGGACATATCGGAACTGCTGATGCAGCTGGAACTGCCAGAAGGTGAGGACAAGCAGCTGACCGTGGCCTATCACGCGGCCTGTTCACTGCAACATGGCCAGCAGATCAAAACCCACCCCAAGACCCTTCTGAAGCGGGCAGGTTTCTCTATTGTTGAACCGGCGGATCCACATCTGTGCTGCGGGTCGGCCGGAACCTACAATCTGATGCAGCCGGAAATTTCGGCAGAGCTGAAGGCGCGTAAGGTCAAGACGCTTGAGGCGAAGAAACCGGACCTCATCGCGGCCGGGAATATTGGCTGCATGATGCAGATCGGATCGGGTACCGAGCTGCCTATCGTGCACACTGTTGAGCTGTTGGACTGGGCGACAGGCGGCCCCAAGCCGCGCGCGCTCCAGCTGGGCGGTAGCGTCACTGACACACGGGCCGGTGAGATCCCGATCTTGCGCTGACGCGGTCGGCAAGAAGCCGCCGCAGGCGCTAAACTGCCCGGGTGCATTCCACGTCCGCTTGCCGTAATTTTGCCCCAAGCAGTGCTTACCCTCGGAAGCGAGCGATTGGGACATGGGGCGGCGAAATGATGAGCGCGGGAATACGGATCAGGCAGCTGGTGCTGTCGCTCGCAGCTGCGCTGTCGAGCTTAGCTGTGCCCTCGGCAACGCTAGCCGATGACAGCCGTCTCCAGCGCCTCGAAACCACAGAGGCGGGCCGTGACTGGCAGGCGGTTGGTCGGCTGGACGTCAATGGCGAAGGGTTCTGTACCGGTGCGCTGATCGCGCCGGATCTGGTGCTGACGGCAGCGCATTGCCTCTATGATCGCGACAGCCGCACCCGGATCGAGCCGCAGACCATCGAATTTCTAGCCGGGTGGCGCAATGGTCGGGCCTCGGCCTACCGCAGCGTGCGTCAGGCGGTGATCCATCCAAGCTACATCTACGATGGCAAGGTGTCGACCGACAGGGTGCGCAACGATATCGCACTCCTGCAGCTGCAGAGACCGATCCGCAACACCACTGTGACCCCGTTTGAAACCGATCAGCGCCCGGAGAAAGGCGCCCGGATTGGCGTTGTCTCTTATGCGCATGACCGATCGGAGGCGCCGTCGCTTCAGGATGTCTGTGCCGTGATGGCCCGGCAGGAGGGGGTGCTGGTGATGTCCTGCGATGTGGACTACGGCTCCTCCGGTGCGCCGGTGTTTTCCTTTGATGCCGGTCGGCCCAAGATCGTGTCGGTCGTCTCTGCCAAGGCCGAGGTCTCAGGCCAGCAGGTTGCGCTCGGGGCCGCCCTGGCTGAGGAGCTGGCGCTGTTGCGCGCGCAGCTGGCCGGAAGCCGGATCGGTGGCCAGATGCCGCCCGGTGTCGGGCGTGTAACTGTGGGCGAACGGGGTACGACCTCAGGGGCCAAGTTCATCAAGCAATGAGATTTCGCGCCGCTGGCCGCAGCCGGTCGGTAGATCGGCGGTTCAGGCGCATTTCGGCGGCTGTCGGCAACCGGATGAAAGCTGAGAAATTTGTGCGCCCCAGAGGGTGGACGCCCTCTTGAACCGGCAATTCCAGTCCTTATCTCAGTGCTGTTCGGATCGCCGATGAACGGGGTCCGACGCTTCAGACGCCCGTCCCGATTGGGAGGGCAGGTTGAAATCGCTCACTGATGAGGATGACACATGCGTAGTTTTGATTTTGCACCGCTGCACCGGGCCACCATTGGCTTTGACCAGATCGCCGACCTGATGGATCGTGCACTCAGCTCTGATGTCGCGCAGCCGAGCTATCCCCCTTACAATATCGAAAAAACCGCCGCTGATGCCTATCGGATCTCGATTGCCGTTGCGGGCTTCTCCGAAGCCGATCTGGGTGTCGAGGTGAAGGAAAACGCGCTCGTCGTTTCGGCCAAGAAATCCGAGGATGACAGCGACCGCACCTACCTGCATCGCGGTATCGCGACCCGCGCGTTTGAGCGCCGGTTCACCTTGGCCGACCACGTGCGCGTCACCGGCGCCAGCCACTCCGACGGGATGCTGCATATCGACCTGCAGCGCGAGGTGCCCGAGGCGCTGAAACCGCGCCGGATCGAGATCACCTCGAACAAGACCCGCGAATTGGACGCCAAACCGGTCAACTGATCCGCGCTGATCGCTGAGTTCGGTCAATCCAGAAACACAACAGCCCCCCGGATCCGCCGGGGGGCTGTTTGATTTTGTGTCGGGAGTCGGCTCAGTTCACCTTGAGCTGGCTGACCATCCCGATAGAGAAGAACATCGTCTCGCCGGAGGCATCATCGACGCCGTCGTTGTCCGTCACGACAAAGCCTTCTCCCTCGGCAGTGATCGCGAGGCCTTCGACCTTGTCCAGCACGTAGCCACCGGTTGCGGTCAGATCGGGCAGCAGATCGCGGACCAGCTCCTTGCTGACAACCGGCAGATCGCCGCCCAGCGGCGCAGGCTGCATCTCAGCCAGCGGAATGCGGTAGATCTTCTTGGTGATGGCGCGGAAATCATGCTGGTTGTCGCGTTCGATCACATAGACATAATCGCCATGCGCCACGATCTCCGACAGGCCGGTCCAGCCGGTCTGCGGCTCAGCCTTGGGATAATGGACCGCCCCCCATTCCTTGGTTTCCAGATTGTAGGCCACAAGTTTGACGTGGTTCTTGGGATCGTCTTTCCACTCGCGCTGAACCGCCATCCAGAGCGTCTCGCCGATCCTGGTGATGCCTTCAAAGCCAAAGCGTTTTTCAACCGCCATCAGTTCGGCGGGCAGACCGATTTCACCCGTCTTTGCCTTTATCAGACCATCCTTGGAGACGTGATAGATCGCGTGCGGGATGACGCGATCACTGCGGCCTTCGGAGGCCACGTAAAAGCCGCCTGCGCCGTCAAGCGTAATGCCTTCCAGATCCAGTTTCTGGGCGGGGTTGCCGTCCTGCCGATGGATGCGGATCACATCGACGATGCGGGCCGGTGTCTGGCTGGGGTCAATCTTGAAGATCGAGGGCTGGAAGCCATAGAAACTGTCGTTGACCGCGTAGATCATGCCATCGGCATCCGCGACCATGCCCGATAGCGCGCCCCAGCCGATCAGTTCATCCGCCCCGGCAGAGGTCAGATGCGGATAGACCGGCGCGCCATCCTGTAGCGCGTACATCATCACGTGGGCGCGGGGGCCCTTGTCGTCGATCAGGTCCTTTTCATTGGCGGAGACCAGCAGATTGCGCTCAGGCAGTACAGCGTAGCCTTCCGGGCCGACGCCCGAGGGCAAGAGCTGTGTCAGCACCGGGTTGGCCAGATCGCTGACATCGTAGACGCCGACAACAGACGCCCGCTCAGCCCCGACAAATACATAGGGTGTGCCGTCGAACTCCGCGAAGATCACGCTTTCGGGTTCCACTCCTTTGGCGTCAGAGCGTTTGTCAGGGTAGTGGCCGATCTGCACGATTGCATGTTCGAAGGAAGTGCCACTGTCATAGACGACGGTGCCGTCCTTGTTAAAGATCGTCCAGCCACGCGATCCGCCCTGATAGTCGCCTTCGTTTGCGGTGGCGAAATGGGCGTCATCAATCCAGGTCACCGCATCCGGTTCGCGCAGGCGACCCGTCTGGTTCTCCTCAAAAATCAGTGCACCGCGTTCGTCCGTGGCGTCGATACCCTCCAGATCGACAGCCCCTGCCGAGAAATGGTTCACGATCTCGCCGTCCCTGGAGACGATCACCAGATGATTGTTCTCCTGAAGGGTGACGACGGTTTCCCCCAGCCCATTCACAGAGACATACTCTGGTTCCGGGTCCTCGCCTGCGATGTCAGCAAGGCCTGTCAGGCTCACCATCTTCATCGACGCGCAATCAAGGCCTCCCTCGGTGGTATTCACCAGCACCAGATTGCCCGCAGGCATCTGCGGCAGCATACCATCATTCAGATCCTCGTCCCGCTCGTTTTCGATCGCCACGGCGAGGAAGGCGCCATCCTTGGACTTGGCGAGTGAATCCGGCTGACCACCCAGGTCGCAGGATCCGGTTTCAGCGCCTGTTTCCGTGTCAAAGGATGTCAGCAGACCCGAGGGCTGCGTGTAGCTCTCAGAGGTGTTCACGCCCACATAGGCCGTGCTGCCAACAACCGCGACCGATGTCGGCTCACCCGGCAGGGCGATATTGCCCTTGGGGGACGGATTGGACGGGTCGGTGATATCAATCAGCCCCAGCGCGCCCAGCGGGCTGTCGGTATAGACCAGCGTCATGCCATCCGCTGTGACGTCGATGATCTCGGGCGAGGTCTCGCGCGTCTGATCCTCACCGGCGGCCATATTCTGGACAACGGGAAAGGCCGCGACGCGGTTAAAGGATTTCTCTGCCTGGGCGACACCAGCGGTGAGGGCCAGCACAGAAGTCAGGCACATGAGGCGCGGAAACATCTGCTACTCCGAAAGTTGGACAATTGACTGCCCATGCTCCTGCCCGTTCTGCCTAACGGGAATGTGACGGTTCGATGTAGTTTTGATGATGCAAGAAGGCCCCGACAGCGATCTGTCGGGGCCCTATGTTGCGGATCAGACCGACATGCAGATGTATTTCATCTCCAGATAGTCCTCAATGCCATGGTGGCTGCCCTCTCGGCCCAGCCCCGATTGCTTGACGCCGCCAAACGGCGCCACCTCGGTCGAGATGATGCCGGTGTTAACGCCGACAATCCCGTATTCGAGCGCTTCGGCCACCTTGTAGACCCGGCTCAGATCCTTGGCATAGAAATAGGAGGCAAGGCCAAAGATGGTATCATTGGCCATCTCGATCACGTCGTCCTCGGTCTCGAATTTAAACAGAGGTGCCATCGGGCCAAAGGTTTCGTCCTGAGAGAACACCATATCCTGTGTGGCGCCGGTGATGATCGTCGGCTCAAAGAAGGTGCCGCCCAGCTCCGAAGGATTGCCGCCCAGGATCACCTCTGCGCCTTTCTCCTTGGCATCGGCAATATGTGCCTGCACTTTTTCAACAGCTTTCTGGTTGATCAGCGGCCCGAACTGTGTGCCCTCTGTCAGGCCATCACCAACCGTCATCTTGGCCACGGCCTCCTTCAGCTTGGCAGCAAAGGCGTCATAGACACCGGCCTGCACGTAGATCCGGTTGGCACAGACACAGGTCTGGCCGTTGTTGCGGAATTTGCACATGATCGCGCCTTCGACAGCCGCGTCGAGATCGGCATCGTCAAACACGATAAATGGCGCGTTGCCGCCCAGTTCCATCGAACATTTCATGACGGTATCTGCCGCCTGCCGCATCAGGATACGACCAACCTCGGTGGAGCCGGTAAAGGTCAGCTTGCGCACGGCTTTGTTCTCGCAGAACTCCTTGCCGGTCTCAGACGCATTGGAGGAGGGGACGACATTGAACACACCAGCAGGAATGCCGGCGCGCTCCGCCAGAACCGCCAGAGCGGTCGCCGACAGCGGGGTCAGCTCGGCGGGGCGGGAGACAAAGGCGCAGCCAGCCGCCAGCGCCGGGCCCGCCTTGCGGGTGATCATCGCATTGGGAAAATTCCACGGCGTGATGGAGGCTGCAACGCCGATCGGCTGTTTCAGAACGGTGATGCGCTTGTCACGCTGGTGGCCCGGAATAGTCTCGCCATAGATGCGTTTGGCTTCCTCGGCGAAAAACTCGATGAACGATGCGCCATAGGCGATTTCGCCGCGCGATTCCGCCAGAGGCTTGCCCATCTCGGCGGTCAGGATCACCGCCAGATCCTCCTGGTTTGCCATCATCAGGTCGAACCATTTGCGCAGCACGCCCGCGCGCTCCTTGCCGGTCCATTTGGCCCAGTCCTTCTGCGCGGCCTCTGCCTGGGCGATGGCGCCTGCCACCTGGCTGCGGCTGACATCGGCCACCTGCGCGATCACATCGCCACGGGCCGGGTTGATCACGTCGAAGGTGCCGTCGTCGCCATCAACGAACTGGCCGCCGATATAGGCCCGGCTTTCCAGCAGGCTGGGGTCTTTGAGCAGGGATTTCAGATCTGTAGTCGCGTCAAGCATGGCTTGCCTCCCGGATGTCGTTTGCTGGGAATGGAAATCAGCTGTCACTTGATATGTCCAGAAAGAGTGATGAGTCCAGAATTTGATCAAATATACCGGCGGTATGTGGCTCGCTATTGCGCCGCCGGTTGCCGTGGGCCGTTTGACATGTCCGACCCAAGGTAGTCAGGTAGGGCAAATACCAAAAAAGGGGAGGTCCGGCATGGAACTGGACGACGCATATTCCAACGGGGCCTATATTGAGAACGCTGAAAGCTATCCGCCACGCTGGGCGGCCTCGGCCGAGGATTTCCGCAACGCCATGCGGGAGCGGTCGCGTATTGACGTCTCCTATGGGGACAGCGAACGCCAGAAATATGACCTGTTCTTCCCGAAAGGAGAGAGCAGGGGTCTCCTTGTCTTTGTCCATGGCGGCTATTGGCTCGCCTTTGACAAATCCAGCTGGTCCCATCTTGCGGTCGGGGCGCTGGCCCATGGCTACGCTGTCGCCATGCCCTCTTATGACCTCTGCCCCGAGGTGCGCATTGCCGATATCACCCGCCAGATTGCGGCGGCGGTGACGGCCATTGCAGCAGAGGTGCCCGGCCCGATCTCGCTGGCCGGGCATTCGGCCGGGGGGCATCTGGTGGCGCGGATGCTGGACAGGGCGCTGCTGCCCGCCGAGGTGGGGGAGCGCATCCAGACGGTTGTGCCGATTTCGCCTCTTGCGGATCTGAGACCGCTTCTGCGGACCTCAATGAACGACAAGTTCAAGATGGAGGCAGCCAGTGCGGCGGCGGAAAGCCCGGTGGATATGCAGGACCGCTATCGGGCGGAGGTCACCGTCTGGGTTGGCGGTGAAGAACGCCCGGCGTTTCTGGATCAGGCGGTCTGGCTCACCGAAGCCTGGGACGCAGATCACGTGATCGCCTTCGGCAAGCACCATTTCAACGTGGTCGAACCGCTGGCCGATCCTGAAAGCGATCTGGTGAAGCTGCTGACCAGGTAGCCGATCCGAAAGATCGCGATAACCGGGCCGCAGAAATTTGCGGCCCTTATCTTTCCAGGGGGCGTTTCGGCAGCCCGTGTTGAGGTCGCTTTTGGGCGATAGCTGGTGATTTCGAACCAGCGCCGTGGTGGCGCTCGGCCTATCGTGGTGTCACGGGTAAGGCGATGGCGTCGCCGCATGCACAGCATATTGCCCATGATTGATCTCAAAAAACACGTCCTGAACGCCGGGACCTTTCTTGTAAGATGGAAGGGTCGACTATGACTTCACGTCCTGAAATGTATCGTTTTCACAATGGTGAAAAGGCACCGCTGCAATTTGCCGTCTCCGAATATGAGACGCGGATCGCAGGCCTGCGCAAGATCATGGCAGACACTGGTGTGTCCGCCGCGGTCTTCACCTCGATGCACAACATCTCCTACTACTCTGGCTTCACCTATTGCGCCTTTGGCCGCGCTTACGGCCTGGTAGTGACCGCAAGCGAAGCCGTGACCATCTCGGCAGGTATCGACGCGGGCCAGCCCTGGCGTCGTTCGTTCTGCGACAACATCACCTATACCGACTGGCAGCGTGACAATTTCTGGCGTGCCATCAAATCGGTAAGCGGCGAGGGCGTGGTGGTCGGCTATGAGAGCGACCACCTGACCCTGCTGCAGAAGGCCAAGCTGGAGGGCTTCCTGAAGCCGTCACAGCTGGTGGACCTTTATGAGCCGACCATGCGCCAGCGGATGGGCAAATCCGCAGCTGAACTGGAGATGATCCGGGCCGGTGCTGCGGTGGCGGACGTCGGCGGCTTTGCCATCCGCGACGCGGTCAGGGAAGGTGCGCGGGAGATTGACGTGGCGATGGCGGGCCGTGACGCGATGGAGCTGGAGATTGCCAAGCGTTTCCCGGATGCCGAATACCGCGATACCTGGGTCTGGTTCCAGTCCGGCATCAACACCGATGGCGCCCATAACCCGGTGACCGGCCGCACCCTGCAGCGCGGAGATATACTTTCCCTGAATACTTTCCCGATGATTTCAGGATATTACACCGCGCTGGAGCGGACCATGTTTGTAAAGGAGGTGGATGCCGACTCGCTGCGCATCTGGGAGGCCAATGTGGCGGCTCATGAGCTGGGCATCTCGCTCTTGAAACCGGGGGCAAGCTGTGCGGAGATCACTCATCAGATCAATGCCTTCTTTGAGGAGCAGGACCTGCTGCAATACCGCACCTTCGGCTATGGTCACTCGTTCGGCGTCCTGTCGCACTACTATGGTCGCGAGGCCGGGCTGGAGCTGCGCGAGGACATCGACACGGTGCTGGAGCCGGGCATGGTGATTTCTATGGAGCCGATGCTGACCATCGCCGACGGCCAGCCCGGCGCCGGCGGCTACCGTGAGCATGACATCCTGATCATCCACGAGGACGGCAACGAGAACATCACCAAATACCCCTACGGGCCGGAGTTCAACGTCGTCGGCTGACCCCGGCGCTGGATGGGCTGAAATATTATCGGCAGGCGAGTGCTCCCGCCTGCTCCCCGCCTCCCGAAGGGAGGCCGTCCCAGTTGGGCGTGGCACCGTGCAAGGCACGGTGCCACATCGCACTTCCGAAGGTCTCCCCCGATCTGCGAGCGGCGGGGTGCCGCGCGTCTTCGCTGCGGGTGTCGGATGATCCTGCCGTCAGACCGGACCGGTGTGTCGCAAAGATTGCGCTGGCGTCCGGCATGAGGCATATGTGCGCTAAGGCGACATCTGATCCAGCGATCACGCCCGGTTCCCGGCTTATGCGGGGCTGCGGTGGATCCCGGTCGTGAACAAGGACATATCACAGCCATGCACCACCCCCCGGAGAAGCGAAAATCCGAATATGCGCTGATCCAGCTGTTGCCGAACATGATGACCATCGCGGCCATCTGTGCGGGGCTGTCTGCGATCCGCTTTGGGGTGCAGGGCAACTACACGCTGGCGGTTCAGCTGATCCTGGCGGCTGCGATCCTTGACGGGTTTGACGGGCGTCTGGCGCGTATCCTGCGCAGCGACAGCAAGATGGGCGCTGAGCTCGATTCGCTGGCGGATTTCCTCAACTTCGGCGTCGCCTCACCGCTGGTGATCTACTATTGGGCATTGCAGGATATGCGCGGCCTCGGCTGGCTCGCGGTGCTGGTGTTCTCGGTCTGCTGCGTGGTGCGTCTGGCGCGCTTTAATGTCTCCACCAAGTCCGAGCAGAAAGTCACCGCAAAAAGCGTCTATTTCGAAGGCGTCCCATCTCCGGCGGGGGCGCTCCTGGCCATGCTGCCGATGTTCATCTCATTTGCCTTCGCCGACGCGCCGGTGGTCCCGGACATTCTGATTTGCCTTCACATGGTTGTCATTGGATTGCTTATGATCAGCCATGTGCCAACCTGGTCGCTGAAGGCTGTCAAAATTTCGCGCGAAAACGTGAAGTACTTCTTGGTCGGTTTTGCCTTTGCGGGGGCAGCCGTCCTGATTTACGCATGGATTACGTTGGTGATCCTGTGCCTTGGGTATGCCGCGATGGTGGCCTGGGGATTGGTTAAGAGGAAAACGCCGGAGACCGGCGCATAAAAGAGTAAGGGTGGAGAATTGGATATAAAGGCTGTTGAAACGTCGTATGCCCGTTGGGCGCCCGTTTATGACAAGACCTTCGGGGCGATCACCAATGTCGGCCGCCGCCGCGCTGTTGGGTACGTCAACGAACATCGCAGCGGTCGGGTTCTGGAGGTGGGCGTTGGCACCGGCCTCTCTCTGCCGCTCTACAAATCCCACCTGAAAGTCACCGGTATCGACTTCAGCGAAGACATGCTGCGCAAGGCGAAAAAACGTGTCGCCGAAAACAAGCTGCATCATGTCGAGGCACTGCGTCAGATGGATGCGCGCGCGCTCGATTTCCCCGATGCCACCTTCGACACCGTTTCTGCCATGCATGTCCTGTCGGTTGTGCCCGATCCAGAGAAGGTGATGGGCGAGATTGCCCGTGTCCTCAAACCCGGGGGCAAGGTTGTCATCACCAATCATTTTCTGCGCGAACAGGGGGTGCTGGCCTTCATTGAACGGGTTTCGGCGCCCTTTGCCAATGTGCTGGGCTGGCATTCGGATTTTGAACTCGACACGATCCTCGGTGAAGATCATCTGTCCGTGGAGCATCATCAGCCCTTGCCGCCCTTTGGCCTGATGACGTTTCTGGTGCTGTCCAAAATTCAGTCCGTCTGAGCCGCCGTGCCGCACGGTGGGGGCGTCATCTGACGGCAAAGACCGATCGGGGAGCCGGTCGGTCTTTTCATTGCGGGGTGGCTCTGCAAAACTATCGCCAACCGGCCTGATGTCTGGTGCCTGATGACGGCACGGCAGTCGGGTTTTCTTTATCCGGGGGATGTAAATTATGTTCACATTCCCCATATGACACATAAGGCATTGCAGAAAGGGCACTTTATGAGCCAATCACAATTTGACGAGATGGTACGCGCCTCCCAGGACAAGGTGCGCGAGTCGCAATCCAAGATCGAGGCGCTGACCTCGCGCATCGAGGTGGCGCGTAGCAAGATCGAGGCGGGCGAGGATGCCAGCATCGACATCGAAAACGCGACGCTGGAGGATGTTCACGCCCACACTGAGGTGATGAACGCCAATATCGCCGAGCTGATCATGGGCCTCGACGATGTGACAACAGCCTTCTCCAGAGATTTCGACGAGATGCGCTCGAAAACCGGCTGGGAGAGCTTTGTCGGCTTCTTCTCCAAGGGCAAATCGGACTCGATGCGCCAGGAGCGGATGCGCACCGCCAGTATCGACGACAAGCTTCAGGATCTGATCGCCAAATCCGACGTCATCGTGAAACTCTTGGAGGGCCAGCTGGCCACTCTGGAAGAGCAGCGCGAGAAGGTACAGGTGAACCTCTCGGCCACTCTGGACGACCGCGAGTTGACGGTGCAGGAGTTGGAAGGCGTGCGTGCAGAGATTGTGGCGCTGGACCCGCAGATCATCGAGCTTGAGAACAAAATCTCTGTTGAGCAGGACGCTGCGGCACGCACCAAGCTGGAGACAGAGTTGGCGGAGATCAACGCAAAATACAACGCGATGGTGCAGGACGAGCAGGTAAAACTGGCGAAATCCCAGACGCTGGAGCGCTATATCGAGAAGGGCAAGACCTGGGTCGACTCCCTGCAAAACCAGGCAGCGACGCAGATGGTGCTGATCAACAAGCTGCAGACGGACACCCAGCAGCGGGTGGTGCTGTATGACGCGCTGACCAAATCGCTGAAGACCGCACAGCAGCAGGATGTGGCGCACCGGATCAACGAGATCGGCGTGCAGACCGACAAGGAAGCCCAGACCGCGATGGCCGCAATCGGCACCGCCACCAACCAGAAGATGGCTGACATGCTGGAAAGCCACGAGGACAACATGGTGTTTGCCCGCGACGTGCTGGAGAAGAAGGCGAAGGCCGATGAACGCTTTGCTCGCCGGTTTGCGGCGATTGTCGAGAAGCACGACAAGAACCTGTATGGGGGGTGATGTACCGAAGACGGTCTCTGCTAGGTGATGCCAGACCGGGTTCCCGGGAAACGCGGCTGAAAAAGCGATTTCTGATCAGCGCCGTCGTGACCGGTTTTGCTGCGGCGTGCTTCTTTCTCGTTGGTTTCATCCGATTTGGAAGCTGGAGCCTTTGGTTAACTATTGGCCTATTGGGGTCTTTGGAGCTGTTGCGGGGAATAAGGTATCTGCTGCGAGTGTTCAGCTTTTGGATGCCGGGCCTGTCTATTTGGTACGCGCGATATGAAAGTTGGATGGATGAAAAGATTCAGCCGTGAGTTTCATGATAGAGGACTGAGCGCGGCAGCGGGTGGGGGCGTAGCGCCCGCCGTTTTGCCCGGGGCAAACCTTCGGTTTGATGGGGGCGGCCGGGCGCTGTCCGCGCCGCAAGCGGTATGTCCGGAAAGGGTGTGCGCATGACCGATCCCTCGCATGATCACGCCGGCCTCAGCGATACCTTCGCCTCACGCCGGTATTTCAAGAAGTTCGAGACCATTATCCGGCACCTAACCCGGGTGTCGGCAGCGATGCAGGCGGAGGGGCGGCTATCGAAATCCGATGTGAAGGTGCTGACCGCCTACCTGATGCGGCTGAACTTCACCTTCCGCGCGCTGTCGATGAAATACCTGATGGCGGGGCGCGACACGGGCCGCTTTTTTGGTAGCCTGGCGATGGACAAGCGCGACAGCGGATTTCCCGTCGCCGCCGAGTTGATGACCATGGCCAATGACGCCCAGCAGGCGGAGCGGCACCTGGCCAATATGGCCAGTGAGGCGCAGCTGAAAGACGATATGGTGCGCACCATCATCTCGGAGCGCACAACGCCATCAAAACTGCAATTCGCTCTGTCGCAACGGCTTTATTATCAGGAGCTCATGAAGGGGCAGCTGTTCTGGACCCAAAATGATCCGGTCTGCGAATGGCTGGAAAACCTTGGCCCGCGCCGTCGGCGCTTCCTCTTGCATTGGGCAGCCTACGACAGCCAGGTGAACCTGCCGGCGATCTACCTGATGGAGCTGGAGGACAGCGGCAAGGTGGCCCTGCCGAAGGACGAACGGCGCTGGCCCGAGGTGCAGGCGCATCTGATGGCGCAGGCCTTGGCGGGGCTGAAGCTGGTGACCATTGCCAAGGGGTTTGATGAGGATTTCGACGACCTCCACCCCAAGCATCTGCGCCGCTACCACGTCGGGCCGATGTATTCCTCTGCCTATACCGAACAGTCAGGCCCGCTGCACCGGGTGCTGGAGGAGGCGGAGGCGCCCGCGGGCCAGGACTGGGCCTTGGCCTGGACGCTGGAGGAGCTGGAGAGCGAAGACGTGCGCGAGGAGCGCGCGGGCTGGTTCGGCACCGTGGAGCGGGAGATCTTTGCGCTTGACCCCTTTGGCGGGCGCGGCGCGGATACCGGCGCGACCCGCACCCAGCGCGCCATCATCCTGCCGCAGCGCCCGTTCCAGGTGCTGGCAGAGCTGGATCCGCCGGGATTTTCCGACGTGCAGAAGTTTGTGGTGAGCGACACTGGGCAGGTGCTGCGGTATTGACGCCTGCGCGTGTCGCTGGGGCGGGAGCCTCCGGCGGGGATATTTTATGGCCAGAAGAAGCGCGGGTTGGATTTTATGCCCGCAAGCGACGGATTGAGAGGGTGAGATGAGCATTTCAGGCAATCAGATGGAACTGCGGGAAGAGGATATCCGCAAGCATTACGCGGCTGCGGCAGCGATGCTGGAGGGGTTTGACCACACCCCGCGCATTGCCAAGCCTGCGATCGAGGGCAAGGCGCCGGAGCGCTCAGCCGGGATTGGCACGCGGCGGCGTTTCCGCTCCACCACGCCGGGGCTGGTCACACGCTCCACCGCGCGCCCTGAGGGTGTGCATCTGATTGCCCGCATCGAGGCGGCGGATGACGATGATCCGCTGACCTCGCCGCTGCAGGCGACCTTGCAGCACGCCTTGCGCCGGGCGCTGGCGGTCTCATTGGCGATGGGGGAGGCCTATGCGGATGTGTCCGGATTGGCGGAACTGAAGCGGGCCAATCTGGCGGGGTCGCTGGACGCGGCGCGCAAGGGGGAGTTCACCGAACTGCTGGCCGCCGAGGCGCTGATTGCGGCACATGTCTTTGCCAATGCCGCGGCCTATCTGCTGGCACCGCACGGGTCCGAGGCGCAGGCCGAGGTGGGCGAGGCGGAGGAGCTTTTGACCGATAATGCGCCGCAGGCTTTGCACGGGGCGCTGTGGGAGCTGGACCAGAAGCTGGCGCTGCACGCGCCCGATGATGCGCATCTGATTGCGGCCACGGCGGCTTATGCCGAGCAGCTGATGGAGAAGGCCGCCCTGCGGGCGCAGAACGCGCCGCGGCTGGGGGCCTTTACCGCTGCCGCCTGGCGGGTGGAGGCGGATGACCTGACCCTCAGCGGCTTTGAGCCTGCGGCCAAGGCGAAATCCACCACGCTCACCATGGCGTTCAAGAAACCTCATGAGGTGGTCGGCAACCATATCGCCAAATACCAGGCGATGCGGCTGGCGAAGATGCTGATGGCCTATGATTTCACCCGCCGCCTGAACCCCTTTGCTGAAATGGGCGGGTTCATCTTCACCTTCATGGGCGACGGCAAGCCGGGGACCGGTAAGACGACCCTGATCCAGATGATGGCCGGTCTGATCCATGAGTATTGCCAGAATGCGGGCTATGCCTTCCGCTACCAGAACTTTGGCATCGACAATATCGACAGCTATCAGGGCAAGTCAGGGCAGAACGCCAAATCCTTCATCCAGAATGTGATCGACCCGCATGTCATCGGCTTTGGCACCATCGACGACATCGACCAGATCGCAGGCAAGCGCGGCGACCGGCAGTCCAGCGCGGGCCAGCAGGAGGTGACGGCGGTGTTCATGGAGGCCTTTGCCGGCGCCAATACCGTGGTGCGCGGCAACTGCACCTTTGGCATGTTCTCCAACTACCCGGAAAATGTGGACGACGCCCTGCGGCAGCGGGCCGGCGCGCGGTTCCTGGTGGACGGGCCGCAGACGCGGGAGGATTACATCGACATCCTGACCCTTCTGATGGGCAAGAACCATGCGATCCCGCTGGGCGAGCATGATCTGTACGGTGCGCAGGAGATCAAGAAGGCGGTCGCGCGGTCGTTCGAGGCGCACAACCGCCCGCAGGAGCCGGGGCTGATGGAGGTCTTTGGCCGGGTGCATGACCAGATCGGCGAATTGGACAGCCTTGCCAAGCTGGGCACCTATCTGAAGGCCATCCAGCAGGCCGATGAGCGGTTTACCGGCCGCGCTATCAAGAACATCACCGATGCGGTCAAGGTCCGGGCGATGGATTTCGAGCTGCCGGACGACTGGATGGAGAATCCGGAGCTGTTCCTGTTCAAGGATTACGAGACCAAATCCGCGATGATTGGTGAACTGCGGGTGCCGATCACAGTCGACATGGTGGTGCAGGAGATCAACCGCTACGCCGACAGCGAGTTCCGCTATGCTGACAAGTCGGATGAGGTGGCGATTGAGAACATGGTGCGCGATTTCGGGCGGCAGGAAGAGGCCAAGCGGCGGTATCTGGAGGGGAAGGGGTGAACTACGCTTCATTGTTATTGGCGATGGGGCTGGGACGCTCGTGCCTATCGCAACTTGGTTCCTGGTGCCTGCCGTGAGGCAGCAGCTGGTGGTGCATGGACTGCTGTCAGCTTTGCTGGTGCCTGCTGTTGTTCTGATCGGCCTATCTGGTCTGCAATGGTCTGGAAGTTTGTCGACCGACAGCGCGCCTTTGTGGCCAATGGCAGTGAAAGCCTCCGCCTATGCGTCCCCGGTGGTTATTGCTGTGATAGTCAGAGCACACAGAAAAGGTCGAAGTTCGTGACAGTTGAGCACAACATGAGGGCAGAGCCTGTCCGCGGGCGGAAGCGGAGCGCCCGCCCGTTTTGCCGGAGGCAAACCTTCGGTTTGACGGGGCGGATGGGCGCAGCCCGAGCCGTAAGCGCCTCGGGCGGGGAGATTTTACAGAGTTTCAGGAGGTTTCCAAGTGATTGAGTGGGCTGCAAATCACTGGCGCTCGATTCGAAGCGGTTTGAAAAGTGACCGTCCAATGGACGTGGGTAAGGCGATCACAAAGGCTTTTCTGACGTTGGTGGCCGCATTGGCTCTGTTGCCGCAATTTACGAGTGACGGTGGTTGGCAGTTGCGCGTCTGGGCGTTGATCACGTCTCCGCCAAATGAGATTGGTGATACCTTTGCCGGCATTGCCGGAGTCCTTGCCTTCTTGTGGATCATTATAACAGTCTGGTTGCAGAGCCAAGAATTGGCAGCGCAACGAGAGGAGCTTGCCGCTACACGGTCTGAACTAAAGCTGGCTCGCGAAGCTCAAGAACAGCAAGTCGCAGTGATGAAAGAGCAGGCTGAAGTCTTTCGTGGCGAACAAGCACAACGCCGGGAGCATCGTGCTAAGGAACTCTTGGAACGGCGTCTTGAGCATATCGAAGCTATTATGAAAAGAGGCTCAGATCTCCATTTGATCTTTGGTCTACGAAAAAACGGGAACTCTCAACCAGAGAGGGTCGACTTGTCTAGCGGGCTGACGAGTGAGATCAACACCGATGTTTTTCTCAGCCGTGTGATTGAGCGTTTCTTGCAAGCCTCGAGACACTGGCGAGGGCAGGTAGCCAATGGTTGGGAAGTTACCAACCGGAAGTTTGAGAAAAGCCGCTTCGACAAAATGGCAGAACTTCTAGCTCGGGTTGTTGAGGATTCAGCAAACTTATCCGAGGCTGAGCAAGAACGTTTGCAGGCAATGCAGTTGGACCAGTTTTTAGTGGAAATAAAGTGGATGTACTATGGGGAGGCCACCCAATGAAACGCCTCATCCAAAACGGCCTGATGTTCGGCAATCTCTTCCATGTGGCCTCGCCCGCGCTGGTGGAGCGTTATAACCGCGCGCTGAAGCATCTGACCGGCAAGACAACGGCTTTGACGGATTTCCACGTCGATATCTCTGGCTACTCGCCGGAGGTGGGTGATGAGCTGGGCGATAATCACTATCTGAACCATGCGGGCGTCAACCGGCAGTTCATCCTGCTCAGCACCGAACAGAAGCGCTGCCCGCTCCTGAATGTGAAATTCTCCACCAGCCGGGACATTCTGCGCCGGTTCATTGCCGCCAATGAAAGCCAGCTTTTTGCACTGACGGCCACGGATGCGGTGGCGGGCGAGCTGGTGAATTCGGTCTTCGAGGTCACGACCCCGGCCAAATTGTTCGATATCCGTCAGGTGCGGATCGAGGCCGACACCACGCGGGCCACGCTGCGGCAGGCGGATCGGCTGGCGGAGCTGGTGGAGCGGTTCAAGAGTGAGGAAGACGGCTGGTTCGATGACGCGCTGATCGCCGAGATGATCGAGACGGCGGAAAAAACCGGCGATGTCACCCGCAACCCGGTGCGGCTGAAGCATGAGGTGTTTGAGCAGCAGAATTTCTGGACCGCGCATTTCGGCGGGCTTTACGTGTTTCAGAGGGTGGAGCACCCGGCGGTGATCGCCAGCGGCGCCAAGCCCGAGGGCGTGCCGCTGGACCATGTGTTCGACCTTGGCCAGAAGAACGCCATTGCCAAGTTTCTGGAGCTGAACGGGCTGGTGGAGCCGATCATCCGCGCACGCGGCGTCGATGGCGCGGCCATCCTGCGCCAGAAGATGGGATTTCTGGCGATCAGTGTTCTGGCGGATAAGGGCATGGACCTCTCGGGCCTGTCGCGCAGCGATCTGCGGCGGCTGGCAGCGCGTCACGCCAGTGATCTGCCTGCGGAGTTCGAGGGCATGGCGGCCATGGTCCGCTGGGCAGATAGCGGCGGCGCATGGCCCCTGATCAAATCGGACCATCCCGCCTATTTCTATTGCCTGCGGGCAACCAATACGCCGGATCGCGATCTGGTCAACATGCTGCTGGCAGAGCTGACCCCGCTGGATTTCCGCCAGCTATTCATCTGCCACAAGGAGGCGTTCTATCAGCAGTATCGCGGCTGGCCAGAGAACAAGAAGGATCACGTCGTGACCTTCCTTGCGCGGGAATATGCCGTGGACAAGGCCGGCGCGCGGGCTGCTCTCTTTGGCCATGAGCCGGATATGAGCGGTCGCAGCCCTGCGGTCGAGGCCCGCCGTCGGGGGGGCGAGCAGGCGCCTTCCCCGGATCGTCTGGTCGAGCGGGTCGGCCCCTGGGGGGTGGTAGGTCGCCGGGGCAATACGCGGGGGCGGCGCTGATGTTTGCCTTCATTCGCCTGATGGCGATCCTTCTTGTGGTGCTGACGGTGATCTATGCCCTGGTGTCGCTCTACTCGCGCGAGGTACGCCGGGCCAAGCTGAAACGCCGCTGGACCGAGAAGGGGTTGACCGGAGACCGTTCCGCCTTCATCCAGCGCGGGCTGCACCAATATGACCGCTCGCTGCGGCGCAGGCTGATCCTGCTGGTCTATATCGTGCCGCTGGGGGCCATTGGGCTTCTGGTTTATGTCATGAATTTCATGTGAGGTCGCTGATGCGTTACGTAAAATGGGTGTTCATTCTCACCTTCTGGCTGCTGGCGGGGGCCTTTCTGCATTACACGCTGCCGCAGAACGACGTGGTGCGCGTGGTCAAGACAGAGGTGCGCCGGGTCGATTTCGGCGAGAACTCGATCTTCTGGGCACAGCAGGATACCGCGCAGGAAAGCGCGACCAGCGTCAACCGCGACGTGCGTTTTGTCGAGGCTTTCTTTCCCAATGGTCGCCCCATCGTCTATCGCAACGAGGACACCGGCTGGGGCTGGCCGCCGTATTTCAAGCTGGATAGCTCCAATCTTCAGGCCGAGCTGACCGATCTCGCGTCCACCAAATCAGACCCGCAGTGGGTGCTGGTCCGCCACTATGGCTGGCGCAATGAATTCCTGTCGATCTTTCCCAACGCGGTTGCGGTCAAACCGGTTGACGGCCCGGATCATACCCAGGTGAACTGGTTCAACATCATCTTCCTCACGCTGCTGGCAGCGGTGGTCTGGGCGATATATGTGCGCTGGCGCCGTTTCCGCCGGGCGCGCATCGACCCGATGGTCGAGAATGTCGAAGACAGCCTTTATGCTGCCGGCGATGCGCTGTCGGAACGCCGTGGCCGGTTGCGCCGCTGGCTGGACAGCTGGAAGCAGAAATAGCGCAGGACAAGCGGGGCTGCCGACTGCGCAGCCCCAGATGGCCCCCTAGTCAGAGAACAGATGCTCGGTCCGGGCAAGGCTCAATGCGGCGTCATGGTCCAGCGCCAGAAACGGCATCAGCTGTTCGGCGATCTGCTCGTCACTGTCGCTTTCGCGGATCAGGCTGAGGTGATCAAATCCCACATCGCGGATGCGGTCGGATTCATGCTGGATATCGTTGCGGATCGTCGGCAGCAGCCGCTCCAGTGCGGCGGCTGAGGTTTGTTGACCGGCCAGACCAATGCGTTCGGCATGACCGGTGAGATAATCGTCGCTCAGGTAGCATTCGATCTGTAGCAGACGTGTCACCGCCCGGTCCGCGCAGAAATCCTGCATCAGCTCCAACGCCGAAGGGTCAAGGCAGATCACCAGCCGGTCGGTCTCATAATAGTCAAACAGCATCCGAACCAGCGCGCGGCGGTGGCGGGTGCGTTTCCATAATGTCGCCTCGATACCGCCGAGGTCGGGCATCTCGGTGCCTTCTTCGTCAAACAGATAGGCGAGCGCCGGGATGTTGCTGACCTCACGCAGCCGCTCGATCAGGCGTTTGGCCACATGCCATTTCTTGCAGGTGATGATCAGCAATTCGCGGTTGCGCCCGAGCGTGCTTTCGGTTTCCCAGAAACGGGGGGCAAAGCGCAGCCCGTTGCGTCCGCGTTTGGTCAGAAACTCATAGAGGTTACGACCCTCGTTGGAGATCTGAAACTCAACCCCCTGTGCGGCATAAAGCGCGCCGAGCCGGGATTTCAGCTCCTGTGCCTCGGGGCTGATCTTGCGGGCAAAGAGAAAATCCTGCCCCATCAGCATGTCGTAATGGTCGTTGTAGAACTGGACCGGCATTCCGTAGTCAGAGAACATCAGCAATGTCAGCGTGCGGCTCTCGATCTCCCTGGCGGGAACCAGATGGCGCACCAGGGTCTGAAAGAAGGTCTCATCCGGGATCCAGGTGGTGCGAAAGAACCGCAGCACATCGCGGCGGTCCTTCAGGAACGCCAGGATCCATTCCACGGTGCGGCGGCGCAGGCACCACCACTGGCTGCCGATCTGGATCTGCATATCCTCGGGCAGGACGCGCGTCAGGCCCAGCCGTTTCTGCACCATGTGGCTCAGATCAAAGAGGCGTTTGTTCCTGCGTTCGTTGAAGATATGGCGATAGATCAGCCGGTCTTCCTTCATGCCGGTCTTGATCCAGTCGCTTTCAAAAAAATCGAAGCTCTCGATGTAATCGCAATCCTGCGCGTCCAGCAGCTGGCGCGCGTATTCGGCCGTCTTGATCGCCATGCAGTCGCCGGACACCATGTAGAAATGCGTCGCCCGAGGGAAGGTGGCGACGGCGCTTTCAAGCGCGTGGAGCGTCGCCTGAACCAGAGACCATTCGCCCCAGCCGCATTTGACCCGCTTGCGGGCAAAGCAGACATTCGGGTTGTCCTTCAGCGCGGCTCGGATCTGCTGGAAATCACGCGTCGGAGACCGGCCATCGAAGTGGATCGCCATGTAATCCCCGGCGGCAGTCAGTTGCTCTGCCTGCTGGATAATCGCCTCCGGGTCCTTATGGCACAGCAGAACATATGCGATTTTTGCCATGACGACGCCCCGGGGTCTTATTTTGATTGATTGTTTCCTTGATACTGACGAATTCTCACTGAATAAACCGCATTATTTAGCTTTTAACGACTAGGCTGGCAGATGGCGCCTATTGCAGCGCATCGGACTGGGAGAGCAAGAATGGGATTTCCGGGCACTTGGATGACAGAGAGCGAAAGCGTGGTCTACCGCGTGGTGCCCAAATGTGCCTGCTCGACCATTGGTCAGATCATGTATTACTCAGATCATGGCCGGTTCTTCGATGGCGATATCCATGATGCCACCAGCGGGCTGCATAAATGGGCTCTGCTGGACAGCCAGCCGCTGATTACCGGCAATGTGCAGTCGCAGAAATCCTATGCGTTCACCTGCGTGCGCAACCCTTACACGCGCGTGCTGAGTTCCTTCTTCGACAAGATTTGCGGCATCCAGCGCAATGGCAAACGCTACCGGGGCAATCTGGTGCCGCAGCTCACCTATGACTACGGGATCGAAGTGGGCGGTGACGATGGCAAGCAGCCCTTTGACCAGATCAAGAGCTTTCGCCGTTTCCTGCTGTTTGTCCGCGACACGGTGAAGTTTCGCCGCCCGATGGATCCCGATATCCACTGGTCCGCAACCTCGGGCCATGTTTCCACCTTCATCTGCAACGGCGGGCGCTACGACAAGGTGATCTGGACCGAAGCCTTCAATGAGGGCATGCAGGATGTACTGGACGCCATCGAGACGCCGCATCAGGTCGATCTGGCGCAGATCCCGCGCTTCAACGAAAGCGAAGGTCACGGTCCCAAGCGGGCTCATCCGGTCGAGGAGTACTTTGACGATCTGTCGATGCATCTGGTCTATGAGATCTACAAGCGCGATTTCGAGGTGTTCAAATACGATTTTGAAAACCCCGCCAACAAGATGCCCATCGGCGAGATCGACCTCGATGAGGTGCATGCCAAACTGGGCGAGTAAGTCACACCCGACCATCAGCTCCCGCCCGAGCTGCAATCATTGGTATGATCTTGTCCCGGTTGGGCGTGGCGCCGCTTGCGCGGCGCGCCTCCGGCGGGAGTATTTCGGGAAGGGTGAGGGGTTTTGTGCCTTATGGGCGGGTCGTGGACCCCAGATCTTGCAGCTGGGCTTGCAATCCGGTTGGAAACAACTCAATCCCGCCAGTCTCCAGCGCATCGGGATGCACCCATCTGGCAATAGATTTCAGGCCGTTGTCTTCGTAGAACTCAATCGTATCGCCTGCCAGATGCCGGGTCTCTGGCCAGGTGACCTGCGCGGCGAAGATGATTTCATGGCCGGTCTGGCCTTCGTGCCGATAGATGTTTTCCAGCACCACCGGCGCGCCGATGATGGTGATTTCCACAGCGAGCTCCTCCTGAAACTCCCGTCGCAGCGCCTGTTGCCAGGTTTCACCAAATTCAACGGTGCCACCCAAGGGGCGGACGCCTTTGGTCCGGCCGCTGTCATCGGGCACCTCCGCCGCGAGGAAACGGCCATCGCGCCAGGGCAGACCAATGGTTTTCACGCGAATGGACTGGGCCGGGCGCCAAATGGTCATGTCGGATCTCCTGCGGTGCCGCGGTGGGTCGAGTAGGGCTGGATCTCTATGAAAGAAAAAGCCCCGACATCCAAGATGCCGGGGTCTTCAAAAGCGGACTCACTGACAGCGCTGATTATTCGTCGTCGGGCAGGGCGCGCACGGCGCCTTTTGCGGCGGAGGTGGCCAGCAGGGCATAGGCCTTGAGCGCGGTGGAGACCTTGCGTTTGCGCGGCTTCACCGGTTTCCAGCCTGCTGCGTCCTGGGCGGCGCGCCGTGTCGCCAGCTCCTCGTCGGAGACCGCCAGGTGGATGGAGCGGTTGGGGATGTCGATCTCGATGGTATCCCCCTGCTGAACCAACCCGATGGTGCCGCCTTCAGCTGCCTCAGGCGAGACATGGCCGATCGACAGCCCGGAGGTGCCGCCGGAAAAACGCCCGTCGGTCAGAAGCGCGCAGGCTTTGCCCAGCCCTTTTGATTTCAGATAGGAGGTCGGGTAGAGCATTTCCTGCATCCCCGGACCGCCGCGCGGGCCCTCATAGCGGATCACCACCACGTCACCCTCCTTGACCTTGCCGGTCAGGATGTCGTTCACCGCCTGATCCTGGCTTTCGCAGACATAGGCCGAACCGGTGAATTTCAGGATGTTTTCATCCACCCCTGCGGTTTTCACGATGCAGCCGTCGCGGGCGATATTGCCAAACAGCACCGCCAGACCGCCGTCCTGGCTGAAGGCATGTTCCTTGGAGCGGATCACCCCGCCTGCACGGTCGGTGTCCAGCTCCTTGTAGCGGTTGGACTGCGAAAACGCTTCGGTGGTGCGCACGCCGCCGGGGGCGGCCTTGAACAGCTCTTCGGCCTCGGGGTTGTTGGCAACCTTGATGTCCCATTTGGCGATTGCCTCGCCCATGGAGCTGGAGTGGACGGTGGCGCAATGGTCATGCAACAGTCCCGCGCGGCTGAGTTCACCCAGGATGGAGAAGATGCCACCGGCGCGGTGGACGTCTTCCATATGAACGTTTTCGGTGTTCGGTGCGACCTTGCACAGGCACGGCACCTTGCGCGACAGGCGGTCCATATCGGTCATGGTGAAATCGACCTTGCCTTCATTGGCGATGGCCAGGAGGTGCAGCACCGTATTGGTCGACCCTCCCATGGCGATATCGAGGCTCATGGCGTTTTCAAACGCATCAAAGGTGGCGATTTCGCGCGGCAGCAGGCCTTTCTCCTCGCCCACGTAGTGGCGCTTGGTGATGTCGACGATCTTGCGGCCCGCCTCAAGGAACAGGTGTTTGCGGTCGGCGTGGGTGGCCAGTGTCGAGCCATTGCCCGGCAGCGCCAGACCCAGCGCCTCGGCCAGACAGTTCATCGAGTTGGCGGTGAACATGCCGGAGCAGGAGCCGCAGGTGGGGCAGGCGTTTTCCTCGATATGCTGCACCTGCTCATCGGTGAGGTTCTCGTTGGCCGCCGCAACCATCGCATCGACGAGGTCGATCTTCTTGGCGTCGAGATCGGCAATGTCGATCTTGCCCGCTTCCATCGGTCCACCGGAAACGAAGATCGCCGGGATATTCAGCCGCATCGCTGCCATCAGCATGCCGGGAGTGATCTTGTCGCAGTTGGAGATGCAGACCATGGCGTCGGCGCAATGGGCGTTGACCATATATTCGACGGAATCCGCGATCACCTCGCGCGAGGGCAGCGAGTAGAGCATCCCGTCATGGCCCATGGCGATACCGTCATCCACCGCGATGGTGTTGAACTCCTTGGCGACGCCGCCGGCCGCCTCGACCTCGCGGGCGACCATCTGGCCCAGATCCTTGAGGTGGACGTGGCCGGGTACGAACTGGGTAAAGGAGTTGACGATGGCGATGATCGGCTTGCCGAAATCATCGTCCTTCATCCCTGTGGCGCGCCACAATCCGCGTGCGCCCGCCATATTGCGGCCATGGGTGGAAGTTCTGGATCGGTACATTGGCATCTGGCTGGTTCCCTTGTCTTTGCCCCTCAGGGACACGATTTACGCAACAAAGGCAACATGTCGGGGCGGTCTTCGGTAATTATCTGGTGGTTTCTGCCGGTTTTCGCCGGCTTTGGCGGGGCGGAGTGGCGAACCGGGCGGTCAGGATCGGCATCCGGGACATCAGCGACAGGCCGAGGCTGTTGAGCCCCATGCCCACACCGATGCCCATAACCAAGACCAGAATCCAGCTGTCGGCCTGCGCCAGACTGGCGCCGGGGGCGTCGCTGGCCTGAGCGATGATCACGACAGATCCGGTGTAGCCCAGCAGCACGGCAACAGCGCCGGCAACACTATGCGACAGTTTCAAGGGGCTGAGCATCCGGGTTTTCCTGAGCTGGCGGATCCGCTAGAGATCGCAGGTCTGTGCGTTATAGCGCACAGTAGCGTTTGTGCGTTATAACGCACAAGAGGTTTTTGAAGCGCGGCATGAACCAATCCGCATCAGGCGGACCAGCAACGGGCAGCAGGCATGAGCGAAGATAGCATCACTCTGAATTTGCGGGACATTCGCCAGGGCGCAGGGCTAAGCCTGTCACGGGCTGCCGAGGTCACCGGCGTCAGCAAGGCGATGCTGGGCCAGATCGAGCGCGGCGAATCAAGCCCGACGATTGCCACCCTGTGGAAAATTGCCAAGGGGTTTCATCTGCCGCTCAGCGCGCTGATCGGCGAGGCGGCAGCCCCGGATCTGGCCGCCAGCGGCGAGCGGCTGTTCCGCTCGGTCCAGTTTCCCGGTTCGATCGCGGTGAAGATGGTGTTTCCCTTTGATCCCGCGCTTGCGGCCGAGACCTTTCACGTGAGCCTGCGTCCCGGCCAATGCCACCTGTCCCAGCCCCATGACAGCGGCGTGACTGAAGAGGTCTTCGTGCTGGAGGGCGCGATGGAGGTGTTGCGGGGCGACGATTGGGTGGCGCTGGATACCGGGCAGGCGCTGCGCTTTGCGGCGGATCAGCCACATGGCTATCGCAGTGGCGACAGCGGTGCTGCGTTCTTGAACATGCACCACTACCGCCGCGTGGCCTCTCGCGGCTAGCGGCAGCCGGATCAATTGGCCGCAGCGGGGCGGCTTGTCGCCGGGGCAGAGGATGCCTAATGCTGGTGGCATTGATGACGAGGCGCCAGACCCTCCGGGGTGCGCGCGTCTTTCCCCTGTTTCCATTGACCTATTGCCGGAGAGTTTTCCACCGGCCTTATTACGAAAGCGATCTGATCCATGGACACTCTGCGCGGCAGTCTCCTGATGGTGCTCGCTATGGCCGCCTTTGCGCTGGAGGATATGTTCATCAAATCCGCGGCCCGAAGCCTGCCGGTCGGGCAGATCCTGATCCTGTTCGGGGCCGGGGGCATGGTGATCTTTGCCATCATGGCGCGTGCACAGGGGCACCGCCTGTGGACCCCGGTGTTCTGCACGCGCGCGCTTGTGCTGCGCTCTGTCGCCGAGGTTGCAGGGCGGCTGTGCTACACGCTGGCAATTGCGCTGACGCCGCTTTCTTCGGCCTCCGCAATCCTGCAGGCGACGCCGCTGGTGGTTGCTGCCGGCGCGGTGGTCTTCTTTAACGAGCATGTGGGCCTGCGCCGCTGGCTGGCGATTGCGGCGGGTTTTGTCGGCGTCTTGATGATCCTGCGCCCGGGGGCCAGCGGGTTTGAGCTGGCCTCGCTCTTTGCGGTGGCGGGAACGCTTGGCTTTGCAGGCCGCGATCTGGCCACCCGCGCGGCTCCGGCCGGGCTGTCGAACGCGCATCTCGGGCTGGTCGGATTTGCCATGCTGATCGTCGCGGGGGTCTTGGCGCAGCCCTTTGGCGCGCCGATGGTGATGCCGGATCTCGCCACCGGGGCCGGTCTGGTGGCTGCAACCGTGGTGGGGGTGGTGGCCTATCACGCCCTGACCGGCGCCATGCGGAGCGGCGAGATTTCGGTCATCGCTCCCTTCCGCTACACCCGGCTGGTGTTTGCCATGGTGCTTGGGGTGGTGGTCTTCCACGAGCGCCCCGACCTCTGGACCCTGATGGGCAGCGCGGTCATCGTGATCAGTGGCGGCTTTACCCTGATGCGCAGCCGTCGCCGTCAGCCTACCTGAATCCGGTCGGTGGGGCGGGGGCCAATCCTCCGCTGCATCACCATCTTGCACCTCTCCCCCCGGCAGCTTACATCTGCGCCCATGGCCAAGCAAAAATCAGACCCGAATTACAAAGTGATCGCAGAGAACCGCCGCGCGCGGTTTGACTATGCGATCGAGGACGATCTGGAATGCGGGATCCTGCTGGAAGGATCCGAGGTCAAATCCCTGCGCGCGGGCGGTACCAATATCGCCGAGAGCTACGCGACGGTGGATGATGGCGAACTCTGGTTGGTGAACTCCTATATCGCGCCTTACGAGCAGGCGAAGATGTTCAAGCATGAGGAGCGTCGTCGCCGCAAGCTGCTGGTGTCGCGCAAGGAGTTGTCGAACCTTTGGAATGCAACCCAGCGCAAGGGGATGACCCTGGTGCCGCTGGTGATGTATTTCAACCATCGCGGTCTGGCCAAGGTGAAGATCGGCATCGCCAAGGGCAAGAAGAACCACGACAAGCGCGAGACCGAGGCCAAACGCGATTGGTCGCGCCAGAAGCAACGCCTGCTGAAAGACCACAGCTGAGTGCGACGCATTGCAGCTGCGGTGGGACAGGGCCACGTCTGGATCTGCCACCGGGCCTGCGCCGGACCTACGACCGTCGCTTCCCGGCCACCCTATCCTGCCCGGCAGTTGCACCGGGTAACGCGTGGCCATTGCAATAACTGACTAAATAAGTCAGATAAGCCCAACCCAGCAGACACATCCCTCGGTCAGGCCCGGCATCTTCTGTTTTCCTCCCTGTGACAAGGATGATGCCGATGCCTGAGGCCCTTTCTGATTCGCGACCTCTGACCCCTGCGCCCGCCGCTGACATGCCAACTATGCCCGCAGAAACCGCGCTTGCGGAACTGGGGCTTGATCCGTTTGAGGTCGCGCTGCTGCCACAGCTGCGCCATTTCACCACCTGCCTGCGAGAGCCGCAGAGCCAGGCCTGGCAGCACGCCTGTTGCAGCGCGGCTGAGCGCTGGGGTGAGAGTTTCGGCCTGGGGGTCGCGCATGCGCTGTTCAAGGTGGTGCGCTGCCTGCATGACCTGCGCGGCGAGCTTTATCAGGGGCATGACGCGCTGACCCTCTCGACCCGAGCCAGTGTCACCGCGGATGAAGCGGCTTGTCTGCGGATGCTGCATCACATGCGCCGCGACAACACCCCAGCGGCCCGCGACGCCGTAGCCGATCTGACCGGCGGCTGGATGGACCCGCATGTGATCCGCGCGGCGCTGTCCTTTGCCCATCGCTTCCCGGCGGGCAAGACGGATCCGGCCCCTCGGTCACAACCTGCCACCGAATCCGCGCGCCCTCGGCTGCGGATTGTCCGCTGACAGGGAGTGCAGATGCCCGGCGCAGCGCCTCCGATCCGGCCCGGTGGGACAGATTGTTGCGCTGCAGGCCTGGCCTCCCTTGCGACTCTGTCCGCGCGGTTGTACGGATGCCTCAGCACATATGAGGGGAGGCGGTAACGTTGGATGATCCTAAAACGCTTGTGTCGACAGACTGGCTTGCTGCGCATCTGAAGGACCCTGATCTGCGGCTCCTTGATGCCTCGTGGTACATGCCGCACGAAGGGCGAGACGCCAAGGCGGAGTATGACGCAGCTCATATTCCCGGCGCGCGCTTCTTTGATATCGACGATATCGCCGACAATCGCTCCGAGCTGCCGCATATGGTTCCCCCGGTGGAGAAATTCATGTCCCGCCTGCGCGCGATGGGGGTTGGTGACGGCCATCAGGTTGTGGTCTATGACGGCACTGGGCTGCGGTCGGCGGCGCGGGTGTGGTGGCTGTTCCGCCTGATGGGGCAGACCAATGTTGCGGTGCTGGACGGTGGTCTGCCGAAATGGCAGGCCGAGGGCAACCCGGTCGAAGATCTGCCGCCGGTCATCCGCGACCGCCATATGACCGTGCGGGTGCAGAACCATCTGCTGCGTGATGTGACGCAAGTGTCCTCCGCCGCCAAGCTTGGTGATCACGAGATCATCGACGCCCGTGCGGCCGCGCGGTTTCAGGGCACGGTTGCCGAACCCCGCGAAGGTCTGCGGTCGGGTCATATCCCCGGCTCCAAGAACCTGCCCTATACCGAACTGCTGAACGCTGATCAGACGATGAAAGCGCCGGACGCGCTGCGTGCCGCCTTTGAACGAGCTGGTGTCGATCTCAGCAAGCCTGCCATCACCACCTGTGGGTCAGGCGTGACCGCCGCAGTCCTCAGCCTCGCCATGGAGCGGATCGGCAAGACCGATCATTCGCTTTATGACGGCTCCTGGACTGAGTGGGGCGCCTTCCCAACCCTTCCCGTTGCAACCGGAGAGACCTGATGTTCGAAACCCTGAAACCCCAGCCGGCGGACAAGATCCTGATGCTGATGCAGACGTATCGCGACGACCCACGCGATGACAAGATCGACCTTGGCGTCGGCGTCTACAAGAACGCCGAAGGGGTGACCCCGGTGATGCGCGCCATCAAGGCGGCAGAACATAAACTGTGGGAAGAGCAGACCTCCAAATCCTACGTCGGCCTGGCCGGTGATCCGGCCTATTCCGACGCGATGATCAAGCTGATCCTTGCGGATAGCGTCGAGCGGGGCAATGTCGCGGCAGCCGCCACCCCCGGTGGCACCGGTGCCGTGCGTCAGGCGTTTGAGCTGATCAAGATGGCCAACCCGGGCGCGCGGGTGTTCGTGTCGAACCCGACCTGGCCAAACCACATCTCGATCCTGAACTATCTGCACATCGAAACCGTCGCCTATCGCTATTTCGACCGCGAGACCTGCGGCGTTGATTTCGATGGCATGATTGAAGATCTGAAAACCGCCAACAAAGGCGACGTGGTGCTGCTGCATGGCTGCTGCCACAACCCGACCGGTGCCAACCTCAACATCGTGCAGTGGCAGGAAGTGGTGGCGCTGCTGAACGAACGCGGTCTCATTCCGATGATCGACATTGCCTATCAGGGCTTTGGCGATGGTCTGGAAGAGGACGCGCAGGGCGTGCGCTACGTGGCGGCCAACACGCCGGAATGTCTGATCGCGGCCAGCTGTTCAAAGAACTTCGGCATCTACCGCGAACGCACCGGCCTGCTGATGGCAGTATCGCAGGATGCAGGCGCACAGGGGCTGAACCAGGGCACGCTGGCGTTCCTGAACCGGCAGAACTATTCCTTCCCGCCGGATCATGGCGCGCGTCTGGTGACCATGATCCTGAATGACGACGCGCTGCGCGCCGATTGGGCGGCGGAACTGGAAGAGACCCGCCTTGGCATGCTGAAACTCCGCCAGCAGCTCGCGGATGAGCTGCAGCGCCTGACCGGGTCTGACCGCTTTGCCTTCCTGGCCCAGCATCGCGGCATGTTCTCACTGCTCGGCACCACGCCTGAAATGGTCGAGAAGATGCGCGCCGACAGCGGCATCTACATGGTCGGCGACAGCCGCATGAATATCGCAGGTCTGAACACCCAGACGGTGCCGATCCTCGCCCGGGCGATTGTCGACGCTGGCGTCTGATCCTGCCTGGCTGATCCCGCCTGTCTGATTCAGGCTGTCAGAACCGATGATCACGCCCCGCTTCGGCGGGGCGTTTTGCGACGGCTCACCAGACTTTCTCAATTCGTCTGGGCAAAAGCCTTCAAAGACTTTTGGCTGCCACCCGGGGGGCACCCAAATGAAAACGCGGCCCCCGGAGGCACCGGGAACCGCGTTCAGTTTCAAGCCGGGTTCGGATCAGCTGGGGGAAAATTCGGGATAGGCTTCCATACCCAGTTCCGCCATGTCCAGACCGTTGACTTCGTCCTCTTCGCCAACCCGGATACCGGTCACCGCCCGCAGGATCAGCCAGACCACGGCGGAAGAGATAATGACGAAGAGCGCGACAACCACGATCCCGGTCAGCTGTGTGATCAGGCTCGCTTCGGGGTTGGTCAGCACAACCGCGATGGTGCCCCAGATACCGGCCACCAGGTGAACCGGGATGGCGCCGACCACATCGTCGATTTTCAGCTTGTCCAGCAGTGGCACCACAAAGACCACGATGATGCCGCCAGCAGCCCCGATCAGCGTTGCCATGCCCAGACCGGGCGTCAGCGGTTCTGCGGTGATCGACACCAGACCCGCCAGCGCGCCGTTCAGGATCATGGTAAGATCGGGCTTCTTGAACAGCAGCTGCGTCAGGATCAGCGCGGCCACGGCGCCGCCAGCTGCGGCTGCGTTGGTATTGGCAAAGATCCGGCTCACGTCCGCGACATCCCCGACAGTGCCCATCGCCAGCTGCGAGCCACCGTTAAAGCCGAACCAGCCCAGCCACAGGATGAACGTCCCAAGGGTGGCCAGCGCCAGGTTGGATCCGGGCATCGGGACGGTCTTGCCGTTCTTGTACTTGCCAATGCGCGGGCCAAGGATCAGCGCGCCGGTCAGAGCCGCCCAGCCCCCAACGGAATGCACCACGGTGGAGCCTGCAAAGTCGAGGAACCCCATCTCGTCCAGGAAGCCGCCGCCCCATTTCCAGCTGGCCTGCAGCGGGTAGATCACTGCGGTCAGCACGATGGTAAAGGCGAGAAAGGGCCAGAGTTTCACGCGCTCGGCGAGGGTGCCGGAGACAATGGAGGCCGTGGTTGCACAGAACATCAGCTGGAAGAAGAAATCCGATCCGGTGGAGGCATAGGAGTAATCATCCGCCTGCTCGGCGGTGATGCCCACCGCCTCCAGAACGCCCGGACCCCAGACACCGGAGAGGACGCCCTCAATCGACCAGGTGCCCAGCGGATACATCAGGTTATAGCCGATCAGGTAATAGAAGATGGCCGCCAGAGAGAACAGCGCAACGTTTTTTGTCAGCTGCATGGTGACGTTTTTCGACCGCACCAGACCCGCTTCCAGCATGGCAAAACCGGCCGCCATCCAGAACACGAGGAAGCCGCCGACCAGAAACAGCAGCGAGTTGAGGATAAACACCGTGTCGGTGGCTGCCGCTCCGGGCGCCGGGGCCGCAGCGGCGGTCTCCTGGGCGAGGGCGAGGCCGGGCAGGGCCAGCGTCGCCACCGCTGCAAGGGAAAGGGTTGATTTACGCATAACTGATTTCCTTCCTTTGCGCGTTTTCACAGCGCGTCGTGATTGGTTTCGCCGGTGCGCACGCGGATCGCCTGCTCAACGTCGAGAACAAAAATCTTGCCGTCACCGATCTTGCCGGTGCGGGCGGTCTGGGTGATGGTGTCGACGACCTGATCGGCCAGCCCCGAGGGCACCACCAGATCCAGCCGCATCTTGGGCACGAAATTCACCTCATATTCCGCCCCACGATAGATCTCCGTATGGCCAGACTGGGCGCCGAACCCCTTGATTTCCGTGACCATCAGCCCGGACACGCCGATGGATGTCAGCGCCTCGCGGACCTCCTCCAGCTTGAACGGCTTGATGGTTGCTATGATCATTTTCATGCCCGACCCCCTGTGATGATGGCGGCGCGTGGTGACAGCGCCTGAACTGTTTGCAGATGCAGCAAATCCGCAGAGCCGAGTCGGTGGAACGTTTCGGGCCGGGTTTTGAGGGCGGTTGCGGCGGGACGGCTAAAAAATAGGCGATCTTTTGCCAGTCCGCCTAAAAAACACCCGGCTTTCAGAGGGGAAATGTCGTGAAACTGCCCCTCAACAAACCGTCGCAGACACGGTATGGTCCGCAAAACGGGCAAACCGGGCAGGATCTGGAAGATGGCACAAGGACCGCGGCGCCGACCTCTGGTCGCAGACAAGCGCTACGCGACAGCGGGGCGCGGCACGCAGGGCAAAGCGCCCGCGCGCAAGGCCAAACCACGGCCGAAATCAACCGCAAGGCCGCGTAAATCGGGCTGGCTTGGCCTGTTCGGCGGCGGTCGCAAAACGGGTGGCACCGGGGGCGGCGGCAGAGGCCCGCGCAAACCGCAGAAACCAAAGACCCTGCTGGGCAAGATCCTCGCGCTGCTGCTGGCACCATTTCGCTGGGCGTTCCGGCTGGCCTGGGGATTTGCCTGGCGGATCGGCATGATCTCGACCGCGCTGGTGGCGCTGGCGGTGGGCTACCACTACATGAAACTGCCCGAGGTTGCTGAACTGTTGGACGGGCGCGCGCGCGGCTCTGTCACGCTCACCGATCGCAACGGCGAGGTCTTTGCCTGGCGGGGGGATCAATTCGGCGGCGTGGTCACCAGCGAAACCGTCTCGCCCTACCTGAAGAACGCCATCGTCGCGACAGAGGATAAACGGTTCTACCGCCACTTCGGTGTATCGCCGCGCGGCGTTGCCAGCGCTGTCCGCATCAACCTGAGCGAAGGGCGCGGCCCGCTGTCCGGCCATGGCGGCTCCACCATCACGCAGCAGACCGCCAAGCTGCTGTGCCTCGGCGTGGTCTATGATCCGACCGAATGGGAGAGCGAGCGCGCCTATGAACGCGACTGCCGCCAGGGGTCGCTGTGGCGCAAGGCCAAGGAAGCCATCTTCGCGATGGCGATGGAGGCCAAATACACCAAGGATGAAATCCTCTCGATCTATATGAACCGCGCCTATCTGGGCGGTGGCGCCTATGGGGCCGAGGCCGCAGCGCAGCGCTATTTCGGCAAATCCGCCAATCAGGTGGATGCCGCAGAGGCGGCGATGCTGGCGGGTCTGCTGACAGCCCCTTCGACGCTGGCACCGACCAATAATCTGCAACGCTCGCAGGATCGCGCCGCCACCGTGCTGCGCCTGATGCAGGAGCAGGGGTATCTGACCACCGCTGAAATGCGCGCGGCGCAGAATACCCCTGCGGTCCTGAGCGAGGCCGCCGCCGCCCGCGCCGGTGGCTATTTCGCCGATTGGGTGATGGACACCATCCCGGATTTCTTTGGCAATGAGACAACCGAGGATGTGGTGATCCGCACTACCATCGACCAGCGCCTGCAACGCGCAGCCGAAGATGCGCTGAACCATGTCTTTGACACCAAGGTCCGCGAAGGCTCCAAGGCGCAGGCCGCCATTGTGGTGATGAGCGCGGATGGCGCGGTCCGGGCCATGGTGGGTGGGCGCAAATCCCGTGTCTCCGGTGTGTTCAACCGCGCGACCCAGGCCAAGCGTCAGACCGGCTCGGCCTTCAAACCCTTTGTCTATGCCACGGCGCTTGAGCTGGGGTATTCGCCGCTCGACCGGGTGCTGGACGCGCAATATTGCCTTGATGTTCCGGGGTCCGGCCAGTGGTGCCCAAAGAACTATACGCGGAAATTCTATGGCGAGGTCACCCTGTCGCAGGCCCTGCGGGATTCGCTGAACGTCCCGGCTGTGAAAGTGTCCGAGGCGGTGGGTCGCGATCTGGTGCGTCGCGTGGCCGGTGATTTCGGACTGGACAGTGAGCTGGCCGCCGGCCCGGCGCTGGCGCTGGGTGCCTCCGAAAGCACGCTGCTTGATATGACCGGAGCCTATGCGGGCATTCTCAATGGTGGCTCCTCGGTGACCCCATATGGCGTGACGGAGCTGACGATCATTGGCGACAACACCCCTCTGATGGGCGCCAGCGGCGGTCTGGGCGAGCGGGTGATCCAGACCAAGGCGGCGCGGGAACTGATCTGGATGATGGAACAGGTGGTGTCGCAGGGCAGCGGTCGGCGGGCGCAGATCCCCGGCTGGCAGGCGGCAGGCAAGACCGGCACGACACAGGCGGCCCGTGATGCCTGGTTTGTGGGCTTCACTGCCGATTATGTCGCGGGCGTCTGGATGGGTTATGATGACAACACGCCGCTCTCCGGCGTGACCGGTGGCGGTCTGCCCGCCGATATCTGGCGCGAGGTCATGGAGCGGGTGCATGACGGTCTGACACCCAAACCGCTGCCGATGATCGCACCGCAGCCCATCGCACCACCGCCACAACCGCAGCCACAGCGTCGCCAGCGGCCCAACGTCGGGCAGGAACTGGGGCGCGCGGTGGACGGTCTGCTGCGTGACATCTTCGGCAACCGATAGCGCATCACGCCGGACCAAGCCGGGCCAATATGGGTCATATTCCCGCATGTCTCTGCGCTGTCACCGTGCAGCGTTCCGGCGCGGTCGTCGGCGGTCAGTCACTCCGTTTGGTGACCGCCGGTAGCCCCGTGTGGTGTCGCACCGCGCTGGGGATCATCGCGCGACCTTATGCGCGCTGACCGGGCGCGGCGCACAAACTGCAATCCTGAAATAGAAAAAGGGGCCGTCTGGCCCCTTCTTCGTGATCTGTCTGACGCTGCGGTGGCTGAACTCAGCTCAGCCGCTTCAGCTCGGCGATCAGCTTGTTGATATCACCCTTGTTGCGGTCAAGGATGGCCCCGATCTCGGTGCGTTCGGTCAACAGCAGGTTCACGCCTTCGATGAACATGTTGTAGAATTTGTCGCGACCGGATTTATCGGACACGAGGAAGGTCACCTCAAACGGGGCCTGACCTTTCAGCTTGGCCAGCGATTTGATCTCATAACCCGCCTTGATCTTGCGCGCGGATTGCACCTCGACCGAACCGCCGATGAACTCGCGGAACCGCTTGCCGTATTTGCGGGAGATATAGCCCTGGAACGCATCGGCAAAAGCGTTCATCTGCGCGCCCGAGGCGCGGCGGGCATCCACACCCAGCGCATAGCGTGCCATGATGTTCACATCCGCATAGCGCACGAAAATCTTCTCGAAATCACGGATCATCGCGCCTTCGGACTTGCCGGAGGCGATGACCTTGTTGATGTCGCCAACGACGCTGCCGACAAGGCTGCGCGCGGCGGCTTCACTCAGGGCAAGCACTTTACCGGGCAGGGCGGCCAGCCCGAGAAAGGCAACGCCAGTGGCCAGGAAACTGCGGCGGGTCAGAAAATTACTCGGCATAGATGTCCTCATACGGATCTGAATAGGGATCGCCATAGACCCCTTCGTATTCACTTTGATCGCCGCCCAACTCGAAGCGGCGGTTCTGAAGGTAGATCAGCCGCGCCTGCGCGTAGCTGTCGGCGCTCTCATACAAAATCGAGTCGATGGTGTCGGAATATGTGCCACGATCCCCCAGACGACGCACCACCTCGGCATAGATGCCGATGTTGTCGGCTGGATTATGCCGAGCGTAGCTGATCGGATTGGTGAAGAAATCCACCACGATGCCAGCCCCGTCGCGGGCGGTGGAGGGGCCAAAGAACGGCAGCTCGACATAGGCGCCTTCGCCAACACCCCAGACATGCAGCGTCTCGCCGAAATTGGTGTCCACACGCGGCACGTTGAAGTCAGAGGCCGGATCGCCAAGGCCGCCGATGCCGAAGATCGTATTGATCACAAAGCGCGATACAGCGATGCCCGATTCCTTGAAATTGCCCTGCAACAGCGCATTCACCGCCTGACCCGGCATCGACAGGTTCTCGGCAAAGTTGTTGAAACTGGTCACCATATCCGGCGGCACAATCGCGACATAACCCTTGGCAGCGGGGCGAAAGGCAAAGCGGTCAACACCACGGTTGAAATTGTGAATGGACCGGTTGGTGTTCTCGTAAGGATCGAACACCTCACCCGACGCGCGCGAGACACTATCTTGGGTTGCGCAGCCTGCCAGTGTCGACGTAACAGTTACCAGGGCCATAATCAAAAAAGGTCGCAGCGGGAAGGTCATTCGCTTCGGTGTCCAATCTGTCTGCTGTGGGCGCGTTGGACCCACTTAGGGTGTTTCTCAGCTCTGCCTAGTCAGAGACTGGGCTTGTTTACACAGTTGTGGCAGATTTGGAACATATGTGGTCCGGTTTTCTGCGCGCGTGGCTGATACATAGGGCATATTGACAGGGAATTGCAGACCTCTCATGACGAAAACTACTAATAAATCCGGCTTCGATGAGCTGCGGGCGCATCGTCGCCGCAGTCGTGGTCTCTATTGGTCGGTCGGTATCTTCAGCTTCTTCGTGAATATGCTGATGCTGACGGGACCGCTATACATGATGCAGGTCTATGACCGGGTGCTGGGCAGCCGGTCGGTGGCGACGCTGATCGCGCTGTCACTGCTGGTGGTGTTTCTCTACGGCACCATGGGTATTCTGGATTATGCGCGCGGTCGCATTCTGTCGCGGGCCGGGGCGCGGTTTCAGGCCGGGCTGGACCAGCGCGTGTTCGATGCCATGATCCGCCGTTCCGCGGTGGCTCAGGATCCGGTGGCGCAGACCGGTCTCAGCGATTTGGAATCGGTGCAACGTCTGATCGCCTCGCCGGTGCTCGGTGCCGCATTCGATCTGCCCTGGACGCCGATCTTCCTGTTTGGCATCGCTCTGTTCCACCCCTGGCTCGGGCTGCTGGCGCTTGGCGGTGGCGCGGTTCTCATCGCCATCGCGGTGCTGAACCAGTTCCTGTCGCGCCGCCCGCAGATGCAGGCGGGCATTTCCGGCCACCGGGCCAATCTGATGTCCGAGGAAATCCGCACCGAAGCGGAGATGATCCAGTCGATGGGTATGCGCCGCGCCGCGTTTCAGCGCTGGAAAGCGGGCCGCGATGCCGCACTGGTGGACAGTGTCGCCGCCAGCGACGTTGGCGGCGGCTTCACCACATTGACCAAAACCCTGCGCCTGTTCCTGCAATCGGCGATGCTGGGTCTGGGCGCCTATCTGGTGCTGCAGAACGAGGTGACCGCCGGCGCGATGATCGCAGGCTCGATCCTGATGGGCCGGGCGCTGGCGCCTATCGAACTGGCGCTTGGTCAATGGGCGATGGTGCAGCGCGCGCTGAAGGGCTGGCGCAATCTCGCCGAGCTGCTGGAGAAAGTCCCGGAAGAGCCGCAGCGCACCGAATTGCCCAAACCCTCCGCCAATCTCGAAGTACAGGCGCTGGCGGTGGTGCCGCCGGGGGACAGCCGTCCGCAGCTGCGCAATGTCAGCTTCCGGGTGCAGCCGGGTCAGGCCATCGGCGTGATCGGCCCCTCAGGCTCCGGCAAATCCACCCTCGCGCGGGCACTGACCGGCGCCTGGCGCCCGGCGGCGGGCACGGTGCGGCTGGATGGCGCCTCGCTGGAGCAATACGCCCCCGAGGTGCTGGGCCAGAACATCGGCTACCTGCCGCAGCGCGTGCAGCTGTTCGAAGGCACCATTGCCCAGAACATCGCCCGGCTGGCGTCCAACCCGGATTCCGAAAAAGTCGTCGCCGCCGCGAAAAAGGCTGCGGCCCATGATATGATCGTGCATCTGCCCGATGGCTATGACACCCGGATCACGGCTGGGGGTGGGCGGCTCTCCGGCGGTCAGATGCAGCGTGTCGCCCTGGCGCGCGCGCTTTATGACGATCCGGTGATCGTCATTCTGGATGAGCCGAATTCGAACCTCGACAACGACGGGTCGGTGGCGCTCAACCGGGCGATCAAACAGCTCAAGGCCGATGGCAGATCGGTGCTGATCATGGCCCATCGCCCGGCGGCCATTCAGGAATGTGACCTTTTGCTGGTCATTGATCAGGGGATCCAGACCGCCTTTGGCCCCAAGGACAAGGTCCTGCGGGAAATGGTTTCGAACCACCAGAGCATTCAACAGGCAGCGCCAGGAGGTGTGCGATGAACCAGACCGATACCGGGGCCACATCCTGGTCCGCCCGCCGTCCGCTGCTGATCGGCCTGTTCGGCGTTGTGATCCTGCTCGGGGGCTTTGGCACCTGGTCGGTTGCCACCTCCATCGCCGGTGCCATTGTGGCCTCGGGCCGGATTGAGGTCGACCGCAACCGGCAGGTTGTGCAGCACCTCGACGGCGGCATCGTGCAGGACATTCTGGTGGAAGAGGGCGACACCGTGGCCGAGGGCGCGGTGCTGCTGCGGCTGGATGCCAAGGAGCTGTACTCGCAACTGGTCATCACCGAAGGTCAGCTGTTTGAACTGATGGCACGCCGCGCGCGCCTTGATGCCGAGCGGGACAGTGCCGAGACGGTTGAGTTCGACGCCGAGCTTTCCGAACTGGCCGAAACCCGGCCAGAGGTGGCCGATCTTATGCAGGGCCAGCTCCGCCTGTTTCAGGCGCGCAAGGATTCAGTGGCGCGCGAAATCGACCAGCTGGAAAAACGGCGCTCGCAGATACAGGATCAGATCAAAGGCGTTCTGGCGCAGCAGGCCTCGCGCCGCACCCAGCTCGAGCTGATCGAGGAGGAGCTGGCAAACCAGCAGTCGCTGCTGGATCGCGGGCTGGCGCAGGCCGGAACGGTTCTGAACCTGCGCCGGACCGAGGCCGACCTGCAAGGTTCGCTGGGCGAGCTGATTGCCACCGAGGCCCAGGCCGAGGGGCGCATCACCGAAATCGACATCGAAATCCTCAAACTGGGCACCCAGCAGCGCGAGCAGGCCATCACCCGGCTGCGCGATCTGCGCTATCAGGAGCTGGAACTGGCCGAGACCCGCCGCGCGCTGAAGGAACGTCTGGCGCGGCTCGATATCACTGCACCGGTCTCCGGCATCGTCTATGGTCTGCAGGTCCATACGCCGCGCTCGGTGATCCGGGCGGCGGAGCCGGTGCTTTATCTGGTGCCGCAGGACAGGCCGCTGGTGATTGCCGCGCAGGTGGCCCCCACCGATGTCGATCAGATCTATGTCGGTCAGCCGGTGACCCTGCGCTTCCCGGCTCTGGATCAGCGCCTGACGCCGGAACTTTTCGGTACGGTGAAACAGGTCTCTGCCGATGCGTTTGAGGATCAGGCGAGCAAGCTCTCCTACTACCGCACCGAGATCGAACTGGATCCCGGCCAGCTGGAAACCCTGCCCGAGGGCACGGTGCTGATCCCCGGTATGCCGGTCGAAGGATACATCCGCACCGCCGAGCGCACGCCGCTGGCCTATCTCGTGAAACCCCTTGCCGACTACTTCGTCAAAGCCTTCAGGGAAAGCTGACGGGGCCGAGCAGCGCGAAGCCGCGGACACGTCGCAAAACCGCCCCACCCGGGGCGGTTTTTTGCTTTCCGCCCTGCCGCTTCCCGGTTAGCGTTCCGCAAAACCTGATGCAAAGGACTGCACCCATGGATATCGAAGCCAAACTCAAAGAACTGGGCATTCAGCTGCCGAGCGCACCGGCCCCGGCTGCCAATTACGTCCCCTATGTCGTGGTCGGCGATATGGTCTACATCTCCGGCCAGATCTCGGCCGGCCCCGAAGGGCTGATCACCGGCAAACTGGGCGCCGACATGGATGTGGCCGCAGGTCAGAAAGCCGCCCGCCAATGTGCCATCGCGCTGCTGGCGCAGCTGAAAGCCGCCTGTGACGGCGATCTCAATCGCCTGAAGCGCGTCGTCAAACTCGGCGCTTTTGTGAATTCCACCGACAGTTTCACCGACCAGCCGCAGGTGGTGAACGGCGCTTCCGATCTGATGGTCGAAGTGCTGGGCGATGCCGGCCGTCATGCCCGTGCCGCCGTCAGTTCGCCTTCGCTGCCGCTGGGGGTCGCTGTGGAAATCGACGGCGTGTTCCAGATCTCATGAGAGCTGACCTGCCTGCCGCACTCCTGCGCCAGCCCATAACCCATCGCGCGCTGCATGATGTGCGCGATGGCCGCCCGGAAAACAGCCGCGCCGCCATGCGCGCCGCGATCGAGGCTGGCTATGGTATCGAAATGGATTTGCAGCTGTCCTCGGACGGCTGCGCCATGGTGTTTCACGATTACGCCCTGGACCGGCTGGCCGAAGGCACCGGTCTGGTGGCGGATCACACCCGCGATCAGCTGCGCGCGATCCCGCTCAAGGGCGGTGACGGTGAATGTATCCCCGATCTGGCCGAGATCCTTGATCTGGTGGCAGGCCGTGCGCCGCTGCTGATCGAGCTGAAGGATCAGGACGGCGATATGGGCCCCAACATCGGCGCGCTGGAGGCAGACACCCTGCGCCAGTTGCAGGGCTACAAGGGCGATGTCGCCCTGATGTCCTTCAACCCGCATTCCGTGGCAGAGCTGGCACGGCTGGCGCCCGAGGTGCCGCGCGGACTGACCACTAGCGCCTATGATCCGGTCAGCTGGCGCGAATTGAGCACGCCGACCTGCGACCACCTGCGCGCGATCCCCGATTTCGACCGCGTCGAAGCCAGTTTCATCAGTCACGAGGTGCAGGACCTCGGCCGGGATCGCGTCACGCAGCTGCGTGATCAGGGAGTGCCGATCCTGTGCTGGACGGTGACCTCTGCCGCGATGGAAACCGAGGCACGCAAAATTGCGCATAATGTCACCTTCGAGCGCTATCTTTCTGATATTCCGGGTTGAACCCGTCCGCGACGGACACAGATACTGTCTGTCGCGGAGGCATTGAATGGAACAGGCGCAGATCGAAATCGAAGTGCTGGCTGCGCTGTCGCAGCTGGAGGCTGCGGAATGGGACGCCTGCGCCTGTCCCGAGGCGGCTGATGGCGGCCCACCGCTCGACCCCTTTACCACCTACCGGTTCCTGTCGGCGCTGGAGGACAGCGGGTCGGTGGGGCGGGGCACCGGCTGGCAGCCGCAGTATCTGACCGCGCGGCGCGACGGCCTGCTGATTGCCTGCGCCCCGATGTATGTGAAATCCCACAGCCAGGGCGAATATATCTTCGACCACAACTGGGCCCATGCCTATGAACGCGCAGGCGGGCATTACTATCCCAAACTTCAGATCGCGGCCCCCTTTACCCCCGCGACAGGCCGCCGCTTTCTGGTCAGGCCCGGGTATGAAGGCGTGGGCCAGTCCGCGCTGGTACAGGGCGCCGTGCAGCTTGCCGCCAATAACCGCGTCTCCTCGCTGCATGTCACCTTCTGCACCGAGGATGAGGCCGCCATGGGCGCCGAAATGGGTCTGATGGCGCGGGTCACCCAGCAGTTTCACTGGCTGAACGACGGCTACCGCAGCTTTGACGATTTCCTCGCCGCGCTAGCGTCGCGCAAACGCAAGACCATCCGCAAGGAACGCGCTCAGGCGCAGGGCTTCGGCGGCGAGATCCGCTGTTACCACGGCAGCGATCTGCGCCGCGAACACTGGGATGCCTTCTGGACCTTCTATCAGGACACCGGCGCGCGCAAATGGGGCTCGCCCTATCTCAGCCGCGCGTTCTTTGACATCGCCCATGACACCATGGCCGACGACATGCTGCTGATTCTTGCCGAACGCGACGGGATACCGGTGGCCGGTGCACTGAATTTCCTAGGCCGTGAGACGCTTTACGGTCGCTACTGGGGGTGCACCGAACACCACCCCTGTCTGCACTTCGAACTGTGCTACTATCAGGCTATTGAACACGCGATTGCGCGTGGTCTGACGGCCGTCGAAGCAGGCGCGCAGGGCGAACATAAACTGGCGCGCGGCTATCTGCCCCGGCAGACCCACAGCCTGCATTGGGTGGGCGATCCCGGCTTTGCCGATGCAATTGCCCGCTATCTGGACGCCGAACGCGGCGCCATCGAGGAAGAGATCGAGATCCTGACGGACTACGGTCCGTTCCGCAAACCCCATGTGGAGGAGCAACAATGACCGAGAAACTTTCTGAAGCCACCCGTGGCCCGCTGCTGGACCCGCTGTTCAGCGCCGGATGGGAGGTGGTCGAGGGCCGCGACGCCATCACCAAGACCTATAAATTCGCCAGCTTCGTCGATGCCTTTGGCTGGATGACGCGGGCTGCGATCTGGGCCGAAAAATGGGACCACCACCCGGAATGGAGCAATGTCTACAATACCGTTACAGTGACCCTGACCACCCATGACGTCGGCGGTATCAGCGCGCTGGACGCCAAGCTGGCGCGCAAGATGGAGAGCCTTGTCTGACAGGCGCCGTCTTCATCCCCGGTAGAATGACAAGAGAGGCACGGGTATCCGCGCCTCTCTTGGTGTTTCTAGCGCCCCGATCTTGGTCTGGGGCAGGGGCTCAGCCCATCGCCTCCAGCAGGGCCTCGCCTGCCGACAGCTCACATTTGCCGGGCGAATCCTCGGCATTCATGATCTCGACCTTGCCGTCGCGGGCCAGCATCGCATAGCGCAGAGAGCGCCCGACCAGCCCCGCCGCAGGCGCGTCCAGCCGCATCCCGATCGCATCGGTAAAGCCGCATTCGGCGTCCGACAGCATGGTGATCCCCGCTGCACCGGCACCGGTCGCCTCTGACCAGGCCTGCATCACAAAGGGATCGTTGCCCGCAATGCAGATGATTTCATCCACGCCCTTGGCCGCCAGCGCCTCGGCGTTGCGCACGAAACTGGGCACATGGGCGGAATGGCAGGTCGGCGTAAACGCACCCGGCACCGCAAAGATCGCCACCGTGCGCCCCTTTGTCAGATCGCTGATCGCGACCTGCTCCGGCCCGTCCTTGCCCATCCGCGTCAATGTCGCCTCCGGCAGGCTGTCCCCTTGTGAAATCATGCTGTGTTCCTCTCCGTGCTGATTGTGTTTTATGTTCCCCCACATATAGGGTTCGGCAACAGCCTGACCAGCACGCAAACTGGCAATGGCATTTCCGAAAGACAGCAGAAGGCACAATAGCAAATGACCCATTTTGTCGTGATCGGGGCAGGCCAGGCGGGGGCCTCGCTGGTGGCGCAGCTGCGCAAGCAGGGTTTTGACGGAGAGATTACGCTGATTGGCAGCGAACCCGTTGTGCCCTATCAGCGCCCGCCTCTGTCAAAGGCCTATCTCCTGGGGGAGATGGGGATGGACCGCCTGTTCCTGCGGCCCGAGAGTTTTTATGCCGAGGCCAATATCACCCTGAAACTCGGCCATCAGGTGCAGGCCATCGACCCGGCGGAGAAAACCGTGACGCTGGCGGATGAGGTGCTGCACTACGATCAGCTGGCGCTCACCACCGGCTCCACCCCCCGCCGCCTGCCTGCGGCCATCGGCGGCGATCTGGGCGGGGTCTACGTCCTGCGCGATCTGGCGGATGTGGATGCCATGGCCCCGGCGGTCACGGATGGCGCGCGCACACTTATCGTCGGCGGTGGCTACATCGGGCTGGAGGCCGCAGCCGTCTGCGCCAAACGCGGGGTTGCCGTGACGCTGGTCGAGATGGCGGAGCGCATCCTGCAACGGGTCGCAGCTCCCGAAACCTCGGATTATTTCCGCGCGCTTCACACGGGCCACGGTGTTGATCTGCGCGAAGGCGTGGGTCTTGTGCGGCTGGAAGGCGAGGGCGGCGCCGTCAAACGCGCAGTGCTCAGCGATGGCAGCACGGTCGAGGTGGACTTCGTCATTGTCGGCGTCGGCATCACCCCGGCCACCGATCTGGCAGAGGCGGCAGGCCTCGCGCTGGAGAATGGCATCCGGGTGGATGAACAGGGCCGCACCTCGGATCCGTCGATCTGGGCGGCGGGCGATTGTGCGTCCTTCCCCTATCGCGGCAGCCGCATCCGGCTGGAAAGCGTGCCCAACGCCATTGACCAGGCCGAAGTCGCCGCCCGCAATATGCTCGGCGCGAATGAAACCTATGTGGCCAAACCCTGGTTCTGGTCCGATCAATACGACGTCAAACTGCAGATCGCGGGCCTCAACACAGGCTACGACAACGTGGTCAGCCGCACCGGCAGCGATGGCACCATGTCGTTCTGGTACTATACCGGCGATCAGCTGGTGGCGGTGGACGCAATGAATGATCCGCGCGCCTATATGGTTGCCAAACGTCTGATCGAGGCCGGGCGTACCGCTGACAAATCCGTCGTGGCGGACGCTGACGCGGATCTGAAGCCGCTGCTGCGCACATGAGGATCATCGCCGGCGAGTTTCGTGGCCGCGCGCTCACCAGCCTGGGCAAGGGCGACGCGGGCGCGCATCTGCGCCCCACCACCGACCGTGTGCGCGAAAGCCTGTTCAACGTGCTGGGCCATATCGTCGATTTCGACGGCGCGCGGGTGCTGGATCTGTTTGCAGGCACAGGTGCCCTGGGGCTTGAGGCGCTGTCGCGCGGCGCGGCCGAGGCCGTGTTTGTGGATGATGGCCGGGTGTCGCAGGGGCTGATCACCAAGAACATCGACCTGCTGCGCATCAAGGATCGCGCCCGCCTCATCCGCCGTGATGCCACCCGCCTGCCGGTCAATGACGCTGCGCCTTACGATGTGGTCTTTCTCGATCCGCCTTACGGCAAGTCGCTGGGGCAAAAGGCGCTGGCGGCGGTGACAAAAGGCGGCTGGCTGGCCGAGGAGGCGCTGGTCGTCTGGGAAGAAAGCAGCCCCATGCAGCCCCCCGAAGGATTCACTCTGCACGACAGCCGCAAATACGGGGACACCCATGTCACCCTTCTGTGGCGCGAGAGCTGAGCATCAGCCCAAAAGGACAGCACCATGCCGATTACATATCCCACGCCGAAACTGGTGATTTTTGATTGCGACGGTGTGCTGGTCGATAGTGAAACACTTAGCAATCAGGTGCTGGTCGACAATCTTGGACGGTATGGTCTGCAACTGTCGTTGGCGGAGTGCATGGACCTCTTTGTTGGTGGCACCATGGCGGATGTCCGAACCAAGGCCATCGCGCGCGGTGCGGATCTGCCCGAGAACTGGGTGGCGCAGGTCTATGATGAAACCTACGCAAGGCTGCGGCAGGGTGTGGATCTGGTGCCGGGTATCCCGGATCTTTTGGCACTGTTGCAAGTCCGCGGCATCGCCTTCTGCGTCGCCTCCAACGGCAGCGAGGAAAAGATGCGGATCACCCTTGGTCAGAACGGCCTCTGGGACCTGTTCCATCCCCATGCCATGTTCTCGGCCCAGACGCTGAAGACCGGCAAACCCGATCCGGATCTGTTTCTTGCGGCGGCCTGTCATTTCGACGTGCAGGCGCGCGACTGTCTGGTGATCGAAGACAGCGAAAACGGCGCCCTCGCCGCCGCCCGCGCCGGGATGCGCTGCCTTGGCTTTGACCCGCAGGGCAACGCCAGCCGCCTGACCCGCCACAACGCCGAACATATCACCGCCATGTCAGAGGTTCCGCGCCTGATTGGACATATTCCCTAAAGGCACCCTCAGGTAGAGTGCGACATTTTCACAGCAATCTAAACGCTTTGTTCAGCGGAACACCCCACGATCCACCCGCAGGATTTACACCGTTCGATGCAGGCAATATCCGGCCTGTGAAACGGACGATCAATCGTTTCGTTCAGCACTTCATTTCAGATGCTCAAAATTGACGTAGGACACAATATGAAATTCAATCTCCGTATTGGCCTGGCACTCGCCAGCGCCTTGGCCCTGTCGGCCTGCGTGTCGCCTGATGTTGTCACCAAAACGCAGGTGGGGGATGCCAAGCTGACCTGCACCGAAATCGCGGTGCAGCTGAACCAGCTGGAAGAGATCCGCAAAGAAGCCAAGAAGGGCAAGAGCATGTCCGGCGAGAATATCGCCGCCGCGCTGTTGTTCTGGCCGGCTGTTATCGGCAACCATTCCAACGCCAAGCAGGCGCTAGAAGCCGCGAACGAGCGTCACGAGGTTCTGGTAGCCTTGGCAGAGCGCAAACGCTGCAAGCTGTGATATCGGTACGGGGCAACCCGTATCGCAGAACGACAAAGGGGCGCGCCACAAGGCACGCCCCTTCTTTGTTAAATGATACGGCATCAGCCGTAGGTCGGGTGAAACTTCCCGCCGGGCGACAGGGTAAAGATCTCGGCCCCATCAGCCGTAACGCCAACCGAATGCTCGAACTGCGCGGACAGCGATTTATCGCGGGTAACAGCGGTCCATTCGTCCGCCAGGATCTTGGTTTCCGGTCGGCCAAGGTTCACCATCGGCTCGATGGTGAAGAACATGCCTTCCTCCAGCACCGGGCCGGTGCCCGGGCGGCCATAATGCAGCACATTGGGCGGCGCGTGGAACACCTGACCCAGACCATGGCCGCAGAAATCCCGCACCACGCTCATGCGCTGCGCTTCCACATAGGATTGGATCGCATGGCCAATGTCGCCAAAGGTGTTGCCGGGTTTCACCGCCTCGATCCCCTTCATCAGGGAGTCATGGGTCACCTGGATCAGCCGCTCGGTCTTGCGCGACAGCTTGCCTGCCACATACATCCGGCTGGTGTCGCCGAACCAGCCATCGACGATGACGGTGACGTCGATATTCAGGATATCGCCATCCTTCAGCTTCTTGTCGCCGGGAATCCCGTGACAGACCACATGGTTCACGCTGATGCAGCTGGCGTGCTGATAGCCCTTGTAGCCGATGGTGGCTGAGGTCGCGCCTGCGTCCTCCACCATCTGGGTGATCAGCCGGTCCAGCTCGCCGGTGGTCTGACCGGGGACGACATGGGCAGCGATATCGTCAAGGATCCGTGCCGCCAGCGCCCCGGCAGCGTGCATTCCGGCAAAATCGCCGGGCTCATAAATGCGAATGCCGTCTTTGGTGGTGCGGCCGTCTTTCGATCTCATCAGATGAGGCTCCATCGGGTGTCTTTGACATAGCTATCTACGCGCTCCGCGCCAAAAGGGCCAGAGCCGGCACCACCGCCTGCCGGGAACTTTTTGCCACCCGGATGCGTTCCCCTCCCTGACGAATTGCAATCGCACCACGGAGGAACCCGCAGCCATGGACAGCATGAATGCCCTGATGCAGACCGAAATCTACAACGGAAAAGCGCTGGCCGATCTGATCACGCTGGAATTTCTGGCTCAGGCCATGGGCAGCGTGCTCGCCGCCATGCTGATCCTGATGGCTGGCTTCATCGTCGCGGGCTGGGTCAAACGACGGATCGTTCAGATCGGCGACAGCCATGCCAGCCTTGATGTGACGCTGTTCCACTTCCTCGGCAATCTGGCACGCTATGTGATCCTTGCCTTTGCGGTGCTCTTTGTTCTCAACACCTTCGGGGTCCAGACCACCTCGATCATCGCGGCCATCGGTGCCGCGGGTCTGGCCATCGGTCTGGCCATGCAGGGCGCGCTGTCCAATGTGGCAGCTGGCATCATGCTGATCCTGTTCCGCCCGTTCAAACTGGGTGATTTCATCGAAGTGGACGGCGAAATGGGCACGGTCAAGGAAATCACCCTGAACAACACGGTGATCGCCGACCTGTCGAACCTCAAGGTGATCATCCCCAACTCCGAAGTCTGGGGCAACACGATCACCAATTACTCCGAATATGACACCCGCCGCGCGGAATGGACCTTCGGCGTCGGCTACGGGGCCAACCTTGCCACCGCCGAGCAGGTCATCCGCGACGCCATCATGTCCGACAGCCGCTCGCACGCAGAGCCGGAACCCTTCATCCAGGTCAATAATCTCAACAGCAGCTCGGTGGATTTCCTGGTCCGTGTCTGGGTCGATGCGGCGGAATATTTCCAGTATCAGGCGGATATGAAACGCCGGGTGAAGGAAGCACTGGACGCGGCCGGAATCGATATTCCCTTCCCGACCCGGACGCTGGTGCAGGCCAGCCCCGACAGCTCGGACAGCTCGGACAGTGCCGAGCAGAGCAAAAGTGGCGCCACCGACACGCAGAGCGAAGCAGCCTGACAGGCGCCCCGCAGCGCTCAGCCCGCGCCTGCGCCAATCGCGCCCGCAATTGCAACACCCTCCGGGGTGATGCGGGTGGCGATCACCAGCCGCTCCACCCCCGCAGCCGCCGCCGCATCCCAGGCGGCGGCATAGGTCGGGTCGATATCGCCGGCGATCTGAAACCGCTCACAATCACCGCGCTGCACCAGATAGAGCAGCACCGCCCGGTGACCGGACCGGCACATGTCGGCCAGGTTGCCCAGATGCTTGGCCCCGCGCGCGGTCACGCTGTCGGGGAACTCCGCCAGACCGGGCTGGCGTGACAGCGTCACGCTTTTGACCTCAACATAGCAATCGGGCAGGCCGGGCTGGCTCAGCAGGAAATCAATGCGGCTCTTCTCGGCATATTTCACCTCGGCCCGGACCGTTTCATAGGCCGACAGCGCTGCGATCTGGCGCGCCTCCAGCGCCGATTTCAGCGCGCGGTTCGGCACCGATGTATCCACACCCACCAGGGTGCCACCGGCAACCTCGACCAGCCGCCAGCCGTATTTCAGCTTCTTCTTCGGATCGTCATTCGGCTCCAGCCAGACCGTGCTGCCCGGGTCCGCCAGCCCCATCATCGAGCCGGGATTGGCACAATGCGCGGTTATTTCGCGCCCATCCGGCAACTGACAGTCCGCCAGAAACCTCTTGTAGCGTCGGATCAGCGTGGCGGGCAGCAGAGGGGTTTGAAAGCGCATGTGACAGGGCCTATACCTGCGCTATCATTGGTTCAAGAGGAGGAGCGCAGATGGCCACCCCAACCGGCGCCATGCCAACCGCAGCGATGCTTGTCATCGGTGACGAGATTCTGTCCGGGCGCACCCGCGATGCCAATATGTACTACCTCGCCGGCGAGCTGAGCAAACATGGCATCGACCTGCAGGAAGTGCGCGTCGTCAGCGACAATGAGGCCGCGATCATCGCCGCCGTCAGGGCGCTCTCGGATGGTTTTGACCATGTCTTTACCAGCGGCGGTATCGGCCCCACCCATGACGACATCACCGCCGATTGCATCAGCAAGGCCTTTGATGTGCATCTGGACGTGCGCGAGGATGCGCGCGCGCTGTTGCAGGCCCATTACGACAAATCCGGGCAGGAGCTGAACGCGGCCCGCCTGCGCATGGCCCGGATCCCCGATGGTGCGACGCTGATCGAAAACCCGGTCTCCACCGCGCCCGGCTTCACCCTGCGCAATGTGCATGTGATGGCCGGGGTGCCCAGCGTGTTTCAGGCCATGGTCGCCTCGGTCCTGCCGACGCTCACCGGCGGTGCGCCGCTCTTGTCGCAGACCCTGCGAGTGCAGCGGGGCGAGGGCGACATTGCCCCTATCCTGACCGCCATTGCCGAGGCCTATGATGACCTCTCCATCGGCTGTTACCCGTTCCAGCAGAATGGTGCGTTTGGCGCCAATGTGGTGGTGCGCGGTGCCGATGGCGCGCGGGTGGATGCGGCGATTACCGCGCTGGCGCGGGATCTTGATCTTTGACTGCCACGCCGTCGCTGACCGACCCGAAATACTATGACGTCACCGACCACACCTGGCCTGCCGCCGAGGTCCGCCAGCTGGGTCCGGTCACCCTGCGCCGGGGCGATGGCGGCGGCAGCCGGGTCTCCGCAGCAACCGTCACCACAGGCCACGCAAGCGAGGCAGAAATCACCGCCGCCGAACAGGCCATGTCGGAGATGGGGCAGGATCATCTGTTCATGATCCGCGATGGTCAGCAGGCACTGGATGCCCAGCTGGCGGCACGCGGCTACGTGATCAAGGATCCCGTGGTGCTCTGGACCTGTCCTGTCGAACAGCTCTGCCATGTTGAAATCCCGCCCGTGACCGCCTTCTGCGTCTGGGAACCCCTTGCGATCCAGCATGAAATCTGGGCCGCCGGTGGCATCGGTCCCGAGCGCTTTGCGGTCATGCAGCGCACGGCGGGGTCCAAGACCTCGCTGCTGGGCCGCTGTGATGATTCCCCCGCGGGCACCGGCTTTGTGGCGATCCACGACGGCACCGCCATGGTGCACGCGCTGGAAATCCTGCCGCACCAGCGGCGCAAGGGCATGGGCGTCTGGCTGATGCACCGCGCTGCGCAATGGGCCGCCGATCAGGGCGCGCGCGAACTGGCGGTTCTCTGCACCGAAGCCAACGCCGGCGCAAACGGTCTATATGCCTCACTTGGCATGCTGCGCGCCGGGCGTTACCACTATCGCCACAACCCAGAGGGAGTGTAACCGATGACCCGCGACGCTGATGCCCCAACCGCATTGGACCTGCCGATGGTGGACCCGCTGCCGCCGGAGACGCAGAAATATTTCGACATCTGCCAGGACAAACTCGGCATGGTGCCCAACGTGTTGCGGGCCAATGCCTTCGATATCGACAAGCTCAACGCCTTTACCGCGATGTATAACGACCTGATGCTGGCGGACAGCGGCCTGTCAAAGCTGGAGCGCGAGATGATCGCGGTGGTGGTCTCCGCCATCAACAGCTGTTTCTACTGCCTCGCAGCCCATGGCGCTGCGGTGCGTCAGCTGTCGGGCGATCCCAAGCTGGGCGAAATGCTGGTGATGAACTACCGGGTTGCTCCGTTGGAGCCGCGCCAGCGCGCCATGCTGGATTTCGCGGCCAAGGCGACCAAGGCCAGCGCCGAAATCGAAGAGGCCGACCGCCAGACCCTGCGCGACCATGGCTTCAGCGACCGCGATATCTGGGATATCGCCAATGTCACCGGCTTCTTTAACATGTCCAATCGGGTTGCCAGTGCCACCGGCATGGTCCCCAACGACGCCTATCACGCGCAGCACCGGTGATCCGTCGCGCTGTCCTTGCCGCCGCCCGGCGGCTGACGCCTGCGGTGGCGGGGCTGCTCTGTGCGGCCCTGCCGTCCCTTGTGGCAGCCCAGGGTATCGAGCTGCCGCCCGGCGCGCGCCAGCTGGCCGAACGGCCAACCGCCCTTGGCAGCTACGCGGTACCGCTAGGTGCGGCCAGCGACGACGGCGTGCCCGAACGCCAGGTTGAAGGTCAGATTCTGCGCCGCAGCTGGCGAATTTCCGGCGATTCCACGGTTTTGCAGGTGCTGGCGCCATTGCGCGCGCAGCTGGTCGATGCCGGTTATGACGTGCTGTTTCAATGTCCGGCGCGCAGCTGCGGCGGCTTTGATTTCCGCTTTGATATCGAGGTGATCCCGGCGCCGGATATGACGGTGGATGTCAGCAACTTCAGCTTCCTCTCTGCCGAACATCCCGACGGGCGGATCGTCACCCTGCTGGTTTCCCGCTCCGGCAATGCAACCTTTGTGCAGATGATCGAAGTCCGCCCCGCGGAAACCGCCAGCGCGGCACCGCGCGACGACACCGCCGCCATCGCCAGCCAGCCAGACGAGGCGCCGATCGTGGCACCGCCGCTGGTGGGCGCGGCAGAGCTGATCGAGCGCCTGCGCCGCAATGGGCGCGCGGTGCTGGCGGATCTCGAATTTGAAACCGGCGCGGTGGCGCTGGGGGCCAAACCCTATGCCAGTCTGGCGGCGCTGGCAGAGTTCCTCAGCCAGAACCCCGACTATTCCGTGCTCTTGGTGGGCCATACCGATACCGTCGGCAGTCTTAGCCAGAATATCGCGCTCTCCGAACGGCGCGCCGATGCGGTGCGGACCCGTCTGCTGGAGGAGGGCGATCTGGAGCCTGGTCGCGTGTCGGTGGCAGGTGCGGGCTTCATGGCGCCGCTGACCAGCAACCTCAGCCCCGAGGGGCGCGAGGCCAACCGCCGGGTCGAGGTGGTTCTGATCGCCCGCTGACAGGCCGCTGACAGGACGCCCACAGGAAGCCCGCAGATCTCCCATGGCCACCGCCCAGAGGCCCGGAACGGGAAAACCCGGCACAATGGCCGGGTCCTCTCCAGTTCCAACGGGGCGCGCGGCTCACCAGGTGATGCCATCCTTATCGGCAAAGGCCTCAGCGAGAAAGTCGATGAACGCCCGCACCTTGGGCTGGGTAAAGCGGCCAGGAGGGTAGACCGCATAGATGCCTTGGGTTTCCATCGGCAGCGAGGGCATGACGTCCTCGACCAGCCCCTCGGCCATGGCATCTGAATAGAGATAGCTTGGCAGATAGGCGATCCCGAGGCCTGAAATGGCCGCATTCAGCAGCGACTGCCCGTCATTCACCGACAGCCAGCCAGAGGTCCGCACCTGCCGTTTTTCGCCCGACGGCGCGGTGATCTTCCACATGCTGCCGCTGGACTGGTTCGAATAATGCAGCAGCTTGTGCATGTTGAGATCGTCGATCTTCTGTGGACGACCGAATTTCTCCAGATAGGCGGGGGAGGCGATCATCCGCTTGGTGGTTTCGGTCAGCTTGCGCGCACGGAGAGAGCTGTCTTCCAGCTCGCCGATCCGCAGCGCCATATCAAACCCTTCGGAGATCAGCTCCACATAGCGGTTGTTCAGCACCATGTTGACGGTGATATCGGGATAGTCGCGCAGGAAGTCCGACAGCACCGGCGACAGGTGATTGACGCCGAAATCCGTCGCCACTGAAATCCGCAGCAGCCCCGATGGCGCCGATTGCATGGAGGTGACCAGCGCATCCGCCTCACCGGCATCATTCAGGACACGGCGGGCGCGGTCATAGTAGGCCAGCCCAATTTCTGTGGGCGAGACCCGCCGCGTGGTCCGGTTCAGCAGCCGCGCGCCCAGACGGGCCTCAAGGCTTGAGACATGTTTGGACACCGCCGATTTGGAGATCCCCATCTTCTTTGCCGCATCGGTGAATCCGCCCTGGTCCACCACATTGGCAAAGGCCTCCATTTCGGTCAGTCGGTCCATAGCACTCGCGTCCTTGTTTACCCGTGTTGCCTCAAATGTCGCGGGCAAATCGGGCAAGAACGGGGCGAGGATGGGATAATTGCAGGGTTATTCACCCATAGTTTACCAGCTGGAAACACCTGCGGCTCGGCCCGAAGATCGCAATAGCAGTCAAAGCCACTATGTTGAGAAGGGCTTACATCAATGGGAGGACAACTTATGACTGCGATCATCAGATTCACGATGAGAACCACGCTGGCGGCCCTCGTCGCCTGTGCCCTGCCGGTTTCCGCGGCCCTGGCCGGCGGCGAAACCCCGGCACCGGAGGGGGCGGAGGTCTACTTCGTGATGCCCAGGGATGGCGATACCGTCTCATCCCCGGTCACCGTGGTCTTTGGCCTGCGCGGCATGGGGGTGGCCCCGGCGGGCACCGAAAAGGAAAACACCGGTCACCATCACCTGCTGATCGACCGCCCGCCGCTGGGCGAGGGCGAGGATGGCGCGGATGAGCTGTCCTACGGTCTGCCATCGGATGAAAACCACATCCATTTTGGCGGCGGCCAGACCGAAACCACGCTGGATCTGGCACCGGGCGAACATACGCTGCAACTGGTGATGGGCGATTACGGCCATGTGCCGCATTCCACCCCGGTGGTATCGCAGGTGATCACCATCACGGTCGAATAGGCGAGGTAACGGGCGGCGATACTTCGGCGCAGGGCGAAGCATCGCCGTCGGGCCGGCTGCTAGATCAGGGGCGTATTTCTCAACGAAGGACGCCCCATATGCTCACCTGTGTCATCCGCTACCATATCGACCCCACCAAACGTGAGGATTTCGCCACCTACGCCCGCAACTGGGGGCAGGCGATCCCCCGCTGCGGCGCCGATCTGATCGGCTATTATGCCCCGCATGAAGGCTCATCAACGCTGGCCTATGGCATCTATGATGTGGCAAACCTTGCCGCATACGAAGCCTACCGCGCGCGTCTCGCAGCCGACCCACTGGGCCGCGAAAACTACGCCTTCGCCCAGGAGCGCCGCTTCATCCTGCGCGAGGATCGCACCTGGCTGAAAAAAGTTTCCGACCCAGAAGGATCCACAGGATGATCGCAGTCATATTCGAGGTTGAAATCAAGGATGGCGCCAAGGACCGCTATCTTGAGATCGCAGCCAGTCTGAAGCCGCTTCTGGAACAGATCGAAGGCTTCATCTCCGTCGAACGGTTCCAGAGCCTCACCACGCCGGGCAAACTCCTGTCGCTGTCCTTCTGGGAGAGCGAGGAAGCCGTGGCCAACTGGCGCCAGCTCAGCGCCCACCGCGCGGGGCAGAAAGAGGGCAGGGACCATGTGTTCAGGGATTACCGCCTGCGGGTGGCAGGCGTGCTGCGCGACTACGGCATGGAGCGGCGCGACGAAGCCCCCGCCGATGCCCGCGCGGCCCACGACCCTGTTGCCACGTGAAACACGAGGGGCGCAGGCTACACCTCTGGGGCTGTGCCGTGATCGGTATGGTCCTCTTCACCTCTCTTGTTGGGGCGGAAGAGGCGCGAATACCCGGCGCGGCGATCCTGTCGCCCCGAGATGGCGATATCGTCGCGTCGCCCATCACAGTTGGTATCCGCGTACCCGCAAAGGGCGCATATCACCTCCATGTCGATGGCGACCCTGTCGGTTCCGATGGGTTGCCCATGGGCGACATCCGCCTGACATTGGATGTGCCAACAGGGGTCCACGAACTCGACGTGCGCCAGATGGGCGCCGCCGTCAGCGGTCAGGCTATAACCGTGCTTGTTGACCGGATCACCTTGCCGGACGACAAGAACTGCCTCGCCTGTGGCGGTTTGCGCCGCCCTTGATCGTTACGTCAAAGACCCCGGTTGCGAACCGGGGCCGTTGTGGAAATAGACACATTGACCGGTCGCAGCTTCAGCGCGGGTGGCGGCCTTCTTCGATCTCTTCCACGATCTTGCCGACAAATGCCTTCAGATCATCGGGGTTGCGGCTGGTCACGATCCCGTTGTCCGCGACGACCTCCGCGTCCTGCCAATCAGCCCCCGCGTTGATCATGTCGGTCTTGATCGACTGAAACGATGTCATGGTGCGGCCCTTGACCAGACCGGCCTCGATCAGCAGCCAGGGCGCATGGCAGATTGCGGCGACAACCTTGCCCTGATCGTAGAAACCGTTGATCAGCTCGATCACATCGTCATTGATGCGCAGCAGATCCGGGTTGATCTGGCCGCCGGGCAGGACCAGCGCGTCGTACTCCTCGACACGGATCGCCTCCAGCGCCAGATCCGCCTTGGCCTCACGGCCCCAGTCATCGCCTTCCCAGCCCTTGATCGCCTTGCCATCGAGGCTGGCGACAGAGACCTCAGCGCCCTTGACCCGCAGCTGATCGCGCGGGAATTCCAGTTCGGACTGCTCGAACCCATGGGTGGCAATCATCAGGATCTTGGCGTCGGTGATACGGGGCATGAAACTCTCCTGTCTGTCGTGGCGGTAATCGCGCCACCGGGGCGGCGCCGTTCACAGACAAAACGCCACTGGGCGCCGGAGGTTCCACAACCGCAAACGACCCCCGCCACCACAGGCGGCGAGGGTCGCAAGATTTACACAGCGGCGAGACGGTGCCGGATCAGAGGCTGGCCGCCAGCCGTGTACCCTGATTGATGGCTCGTTTGGCGTCCAGTTCGGCCGCCAGATCGGCGCCGCCGATCACGTGGCAGGATGTGCCCTGTGCCTCCAGCGCATCCGCCAGCGACCGCTCCGACAGCTGGCCAGAGCACAGAACAACGGTATCCGCCGCGATCACGGTTGGATTCTCGCGCGCCTCGCCAAAGCTGACATGCAGCCCGTCGTCGTCGATCTTCTCATAGTTCACGCCGCCGACGAAATTCACATCCTTCATCTTCAGCGTGGCGCGGTGGATCCAGCCGGTCGTCTTGCCCAGCCGCTTGCCGTGGCGCTCCGCCTTGCGCTGCAACAGCGTCACCTCGCGGGCCGGGGCCTCGGGCTGCGGGCCTTCGGGGGCCAGACCGGCGCGATGCTCGGCCGGGTCCGCAACGCCCCATTCCTTCATCCACAGGGGCAGGTTCTCCGTGGCGCTTTCACCTTCGTGCAGCAGGAATTCCGACACATCAAAGCCGATGCCGCCTGCGCCGATCACCGCCACCCGCTTGCCCACCTTGGCCTTGTGGCGCAGCACGTCGATGTAATCGACCACATTGTCGCGGTCCTGACCGGGGATCTGCGGATCGCGCGGCACCACGCCGGTGGCAATCACCACCTCGTCAAAGCCCTTGAGATCGCCCGCCGACACATCGCGGTTCAGCTCCAGCGTCACATCGCTCTGGGCCAGCATGGTGCGATACCAATCGACCAGCCCCCAGAATTCTTCCTTGCCCGGCACCTGCTTGGCCATGTTCAGCTGGCCGCCGATCTCGCTTGCGCGATCAAACAGCGTCACCTTGTGGCCACGTTCCGAGGCCGCCAGCGCGGTGGACAGACCCGCAGGACCCGCGCCGACAATGGCGACGGTCTTCACGCTCTCCGCAGGCGCCAGCACCAGTTCGGTCTCATGGCAGGCGCGCGGATTCACCAGGCAGGAGGTCAGCTTGCCGCTGAACGTATGGTCCAGACAGGCCTGATTGCAGGCGATGCAGGGTGCGATCTGATCGGCCTTGCCCTCCGCTGCCTTGGCGACAAAATCCGCATCCGCCAGCATTGGCCGCGCCATCGACACCATATCGGCGCAGCCCTCGGACAGCACCTGCTCGGCGACCTCCGGCGTGTTGATCCGGTTCGATGTGATCACCGGAATGCCAACCTTGCCCATCAGCTTTTTGGTGACCCAGGCAAAGGCCGCGCGGGGAACAGATGTGGCAATCGTCGGAATGCGCGCCTCATGCCAGCCAATACCGGTGTTCAGGATGGTGGCACCGGCCTTCTCGATCTCCTGCGCCAGTTCGACCACCTCGTCATAGGTGGAGCCATTGGGCACAAGGTCGATCATCGACAGGCGGTAGATGATGATGAAATCCGTCCCCACCGCCTCACGGGTGCGGCGCACCACCTCGATCGGCAGGCGCATCCGGTTCTCATAGGACCCGCCCCAGCGGTCCTCGCGCTTGTTGGTATGGGTGACGAGGAACTGGTTCAGGAAATAGCCCTCCGACCCCATGATCTCAACGCCATCATAGCCCGCCTGCTGTGCCAGCACGGCGGCATTCACGATGTCGGAGATCTGCTTCTCGATACCCTCTTCATCCAGCTCCTGCGGCGGGAAGGGCGAGATCGGCGATTTTATCGGGCTGGGCGCCACGCATTTCGGACCATAGGCATAACGCCCGGCATGCAGGATCTGCATCGCGATCTTGCCCCCGGCCTCATGCACGCGGTTTGTGACGATGCTGTGGTTGGCCACATCCTGCTCGCTCGCCATCATCGCCGCCCCCGGCAGAACCGATCCTTCAAGGTTCGGACCAATGCCACCGGTGACCATCAGCGCCACGCCACCGCGCGCCCGGTCGGCATAGAATTCGGCCACCCGGTTCCAGTCCTTGGTTTCCTCAAGCCCGGTGTGCATGGATCCCATCAGCACGCGGTTTTTCAACGTGGTAAAGCCGAGATCCAGCGGCGCCAACATTTTCGGGTACGCAGTCATGACACTCTCCCTGGTAGTTCTCTGATAAGTCTTTGGTCTTCGTTTGCGCGAAAATGGCCCGGCCTGAAAGGGATTGTCACTTTGGACGCGGCGTCAACCTCTTGCACGACGCTGGGGCACAGGTGCACAAGGGGTGCATCCAACCAAGGAGAGACTGGATGACCCCCGAAGATATCGCAACCCTGCCGTACCGGCCCAATGTCGGCGTGATGCTGGTCAATGCAGCGGGTGAGGTCTGGGTCGGCCAGCGCATGGACCGGCACAAGGACGCCTGGCAGATGCCCCAGGGTGGTATCGACGCAGACGAAGATCCCAGGCTGGCGGCGCTGCGCGAACTGGAGGAAGAAACCGGCGTCACCGCCGATCTGGTCGAGATCATCGCCGAAAGCAACGGCTGGCTGCCCTATGATCTGCCCGCCGAGGTGGTGCCGCATTTCTGGGGCGGCAAGTATCGCGGGCAGGAACAGAAATGGTATCTGATGCGCTTTCTCGGGCGCGACGATCAGATCAATATCGCCACCGACCACCCGGAATTCTCCGCCTGGTGCTGGCAGCCGGTCGATCAGCTGGTCGGCAAGATCGTGCCATTCAAACGGGAGGTTTATGAACGGGTTATTCAGGAGTTTCAGGACCATCTATGATGGTTCGGACTGTCCCCCGTCTGACAAAGGATGTCCTGATGTCGCCGCTTTGCACGCTTTTTCTGCCCGTTGCCCTCCTGTCTGCGCTGGCCGGTCCCGCATCCGCTCTCAGCTGCCTGCCGTGGGGACCGTCGGACGCCTATCTGGAGGCGGTGAAATCCGACAAAAACTACGTCGTGGTCGAGGGTAAGCTCAGCTTTGATGAAACCGCCCTGCCGAAACCGCCGCAGGACAATCCCAATGATGCGCCGCCGCGCAGCCTGATCCCCGCGCGGATCAACGGTAAGGTGATGACCCCGGACGGCTTTTCAAAAGACGTCGATCTGGACATCACGCTGGAACTCCTCTGCTTTGGGCCGTGGTGTGCTGGCGCTGCGGATGGCGTGGACTATCTGGCCTTTCTGGAGCAGCGCGCAGGCGATTACGTGCTGCGCATGGATCCCTGTGGCGGCTTTGGCTTCGGGGGCACCGATGGTGCCGCCCGAGAGGAGGTGCTGGCCTGCCACGCGGGCACATCCTGCACCCCTTGGTCTGAACGCTAACCCGGTCCCGGTTTGGGAGACTAGATGCTAGCCACCCGCCGCCTGCGCCAGCGCAATCCGCTTTGCCCCAGCCACAGGCTGAACAGCGCAAGGCCCGCGCCAATCGCCTGTTTCGCCGTCAGCACCTCGCCGAGGAACACCCAGCCGAGCACCACCGCTGATAGCGGGCTGAGCACCCCGAGAAGCGACACCACCGATGGCTCCAGCCGGGCGATGCCGCGAAACCACAACACATAGGTCGCAGCGCCGCCGATCAGGCTCATGTACGCCAACCCCAACAGGTTCTCGGCACTCAGCTGCGGCAGCGATGGCAGCGACCACAGGGTGACCGGGATCAGCAGCAGCCCGCCCGCCGTCAACTGCCAGGCGGTGAAGGTCAGCAGGGACACAGGCGGCTGCCACTTGCGGCTCAGCACCACGCCGGCTGCCATCGCAATGGCCCCGGCGAGCCCCGCCAGAACACCGATCCCGTCCAGCTGCGCACTCGGCGTCAGCACCAGCAGCGCCACGCCCAGAATGCTCAGGGCCGCCGCCAGCACTGCCGCCGTGCGCACCGGCGTCTTCAGCATCAGCGCCGACAGGAACACCACCACCAGCGGCTGCACCGCGCCAAGGGTCGCAGCAACCCCGCCGGGCAGGCGGTATGCGGCCACAAACAGCAGGCTCCAGAAGATCGAGAAGTTCAGCGCCCCCAGCACCAACAACCGCGGCACCCAGCTCAGCGGCGGCAGTTGCCGCACCATCAGCATCAGCAACAGCCCCGCAGGCAGCGCGCGCAGCAGTGCCACCAGCAGCGGCGACTGCCCCGGCAGCAGGGTGGTGGTGACAATATAACTGCTGCCCCAGATCACGGGGGCCAGCGCGGTAAGGATCAGATCGCGGCTTTGCATGGCAGAGTTTCCTTTATTTCTCGACATCAAGATATATCGGTTTTTCTTGACGTCAAGATATCAGGCGATAAAACCTTCCCACATGGACCATGTGGATTTTGTGACCCAGCAATGGGAGCGAGAGCGCCCCGACCTTGATGTATCGGCGATGGCCGTCATCGGGCGGGTCGGACGATTGGCGCAAGCCTATCAGAAGGAAATGCAGAAAACCTGGGCGCGCTATGATCTGAACGCGGCTAAGTTCGACGTGCTGGCCACCCTGCGCCGCGCCGGTGCGCCCTATCGGCTGTCACCGGGCGATCTGTTGCAGGCCACCATGGTCGCCTCCGGCACCATGACCAACCGCATCGACCGGCTGGTGGACGCCGGTCTGGTGGCGCGCAGCGTCAACCCCGAGGACAGCCGCGGCTTCCTGATTGAGCTGACGCCAGAGGGGCTGAAGCTGATCAACGAGGTGGTCGAGGCCCATGTCGCCACTCAGGCCCGCCTGCTCGGCGATCTGTCGGATACCGAACAGCGCAGCCTGACACAGCTTCTGTCCAAGGCGCTGAACGCGGCAGAAACCGCCTGAAGCCCCCCGCGACCGTCAGGGTCGATCACCGATGAAAAAAGCCGCCCCCGATTGCTCGGGGACGGCTGTGCAATAGTGGCTGCGGGCACGGCCCCGGCTCAGATCAGCCCTTCGCGGCGCAGCACCTGATTCATCACCGCCTTGGGGCGGGGGCCGATATGGCTGATCACCTCGGCGGCGCAGACATTGCCGATCCTGGCGCAGGTCTCGATGTCCAGCCCCTTGGCCATGCCGAACAGGAACCCGGCCGCAAATTGATCGCCGGCCCCGGTGGCATCCACCGGCACCACCCGCTCAACCGGCACTGTCACGCGGGTGTCGCCCTCAACCACGGTGACGCCATCGCCGGAGCGGGTGCAGACCACCAGCGGGCAGATGGCGGCTGTCTTGGCCAGCGCCTCTTCCAGATCGTCGGTTTCAAACAGCGATTTGATCTCGGCCTCATTGCCGATCACGAAATCGAGGTCGTGTTCGATCAGCGACAGGAAGTCGGCCCGGTGGCGTTCCACACAGAAGGGATCGGAAATCGCGATGCCGCATTTGCCGCCGCAGTTGCGGCAGTCCCGCGCCGCTTCCATAAAGGCGCTCTTGCCCTTGTCTTTGTCGAACAGATAGCCCTCAAGGAACATCAGCTGCGCCTTGCCGGCCACCGTGTCCGGCACATCCGACGAGGACAGCTCGGAGGAGATGCCCAGATAGGTGTTCATCGACCGCTCGCCATCGCCGGAGACAAAGATCATCGACCGCGAGGTCGGCAGCTCGCCGCCCGCAACCGGCGGGTTCACAAAATCCACGCCGTCATCCGCCATCGCCTTGGCGTAGAACCGTCCCAGCGCATCGTCATGCACCCGCCCGATAAAGGCCGCATCCAGCCCCAGTGCACCCGCGCCCGCAATGGTATTCGCCACCGAACCGCCGGGCGTCTGCACCCGTTCCTGCATCGCCGCATAGAGCACCTCGCCGCGATCACGTTCGATCAGCTGCATAATGCCTTTCTCGATGCCCATATGCTCCAGAAAGCTGTCGTCACATTGGCTGATCACGTCCACAACGGCATTGCCGATCCCGACGAGCTGGTAGGTTTTCATAGAGTCTTGTCCTCAAACTGGCAGAGATCGCGGATGATGCAGGTGGGGCACATCGGCTTGCGAGCCTTGCAATGGTATCGTCCGTGCAGGATCAGCCAATGATGGGCATGAAGCTGGAAATCCGCCGGAATATTGTCTTCGATGGCACGTTCGACCGCATCGACATCCTTGCCCGGCGCAATGCCCGCCCGGTTGCCAACGCGAAAGATATGGGTGTCCACCGCCTGTGCGGGCTGGCGCCACCACATGTTCAGCACCACATTTGCGGTCTTGCGCCCGACACCGGGCAGGGATTGCAGCGCCGCGCGGGAATTGGGCACGATGCCGTCATACTCCTCGACCAGAATCCGCGACATCTTGATCACGTTCTTGGCCTTCTGGCGATATAATCCGATGGTCTTGATATGCTCGATCAGACCTTCTTCGCCCAGATCCAGCATCTTCTGCGGGGTGTCGGCAATCTTGAACAGCTCGCGTGTTGCCCGGTTCACGCCCGCATCGGTGGCCTGCGCCGACAGCGCCACCGCCACCACAAGCGTATAGACGTTGACGTGATCCAGTTCGCCCTTCGGCTCTGGATCCGCTGTCTGAAACCGCGTGAAGATCTCACGCAGCGTGTGATAATCGAGTTGCTTTGCCATCGCGGCCCTTAATGCCGCGCAGGAACAGTCGGCGCAAACAGAAAAGCGGGTCAGGGTGAGCGAAGCGTTACACTGCGGCTTGCCGGTCTCGCGCAGGCCCTTCGCGCAAGATCCGGGTCGCACTGCCCGGCCAGCGCCATATACTGGAGCACAGGACCACAGGCGGGAGTGCGACCCATGACATTGCAGACGCGCGAGGAGAGCTATCATTACGGCGTCATGCGCCGGGCGATTGCGCTGATTGACGATGGCGGCGAGGATCTGACGCTGGCCGAACTCTCTGCCGCGATGGGGATGAGCCCCTCGCATTTCCAGCGGCTGTTTTCGGCCTGGGTCGGCGTCTCCCCCAAACGCTACCAGCAATATCTGCGGCTGGGCCATGCCAAGAGCCTGCTGGAGGATCGCTTCACCACGCTGGAGGCCGCCCATGCCGTGGGTCTTTCGGGCAGTGGCCGGCTGCACGATCTGTTCCTGCGCTGGGAGGCGATGAGCCCCGGAGAATACGCCCGCAAGGGGGCCGGTCTGACAATCCACTGGGGCTGGTTTGACAGCCCTTTCGGTCTGGCGCTGGTGATGGGCACGCAGAAAGGCATCTGCGGGCTGGCCTTCGCGGCGGAAACCGGGCCGGAGGCGGCGATGGCGGATATGCGGTCACGCTGGCCTCATGCCGCGTTTGCCGAAACCCCGGAGCTGTTGCGGCCGCAGGCGGAGGCGATCTTTGCACAGCGCGGCGAGGCGGCCCTGCATATGATCGGCGCCCCCTTGCAGATCAAGGTCTGGGAGGCGCTGCTGCGCATCCCGTCCGGGCAGGTCACCACCTATTCCGAGATCGCCCAATCCATCGGCGCGCCGCGGGCGGTGCGCGCCGTCGGTACGGCGGTGGGGCGCAACCCGGTCAGCTGGCTGATCCCCTGCCACCGCGCCCTGCGCAAATCCGGCGCTCTTGGCGGCTACCACTGGGGGCTGCCGGTCAAACGCGCGATGCTGGCCTATGAGGCGGCGCGAGAGGAGGGGCAGCAGGACGGCGCGGCCTGATCCGCGCGCACCCTGTCTTGACCCGCGCGCCGCGCAAACAGCCGCCGCAGCAGGGCGGGGCGCTTGCCACCCGGCGTGATCTCGGCCCGCGCTGCGGCCATTGCGGCGGCCTTTGCCGCGCCCCGGATCTGAGCGGCCTCCCGCTCCACTTCGTAGGATTTGGAAAACTGGCGCTGCGCCTCCCATTTGTCTTTGCCCAGCGTGATCAGAACAATCCAGTCATAGGTCAGCATGGTGTTTCTCCTTCTGTCTGAAGTCAGAACACCACAACGCTGCTGACACGCTTTGTCAGCGGCCTGTGCTAAGATGTCAGCAGCCTGTCAGCGGAGAGAGATCATGGAGCGCACCGGCCGCCTGTTCGAAGTCATCCAAATTCTGCGCGCCGCCTCCGCCCCGATCCGGGCGGAGGATCTGGCGGAAAAGCTGGAGGTCTCAAAACGCACCGTCTACCGCGATATCGCCGCGCTTCAGGGGATGCGCACCCCGATCGAGGGGGAGGCGGGCATCGGCTATGTGCTGCGCAAGGGCTATGATCTGCCGCCGCTCAACTTCGACGAAGAAGAGCTGGAGGCGCTTTACGTCGGCCTGTCCCTGTTGATGCGAACCGGCGACGGCGCCTTGCAGGAGGCGGCCAAAAGGGTCTGTCGCAAAGTCATGGAATGCCGCTCGCCCGGAGATCGGTTGCAGGTGGCCCCCTGGGGCGGCGCGCCGCTGGATGATCCTGAGCGGGGCTGCGTGTCAAAGGGGCTGCTGCGACAGGCGGTCCGGGAAAGCCGCAAACTGCGGCTCACCTATCTCTGTCCCGACAGCGGCGAAACCCTGCGGGTCCTGCGCCCGCTGGCGCTGATCTACAACGTCGAAACCACGCTGCTGGCGGCCTGGTGCGAATTGCGCGGCGGCTTTCGCCATTTTCGCGCCGACCGGATGCTCTGCGCCGATCTGCTGGCGGACAGCTTTGCGGCAGAGGCCGATCTGCTGCGCAAACTCTGGATGGAACAGGGCGGCGGACTTGAGGAGGATGCGGCCCGGATCACCTCAGCCTAAAGCAGAGCTTGGGCAGGTTTTCGCCGAGCCAAAAAGACGTTACCTTGTGATGACGGCACCGCAACACGATATTCTCCGCAGCACGGGCCCCGCCCGGATTGAGCAAGCAAAAGGCAGATTTTTGATGATGCAGATGAAACTTACCACCGCCGCCATCCTGGCCGCAGGCCTGGGCCTGACCGCCTGTACCGATCCCGCAACCGTCGGCACCCCCGGCAGCAAGACCCAGAGCGGCGCTCTGATCGGGGGCCTGATCGGCGCGGGCGTTGGCGCTGCTGCCAATGATTCCGACCGGGGTCTGGGTGCTGTCACCGGCGCGCTGGTCGGTGCCGCCGCCGGCAGCGTCATCGGCAACCAGCTGGACGCGCAGGAGCGCGAGCTGCGCCAGTCGATCTCCAATGATGGCATCTCCATCGTCAACACCGGCGACCGTCTGATCGTGTCGCTGCCCAATGACCTCACCTTTGCCACCGACAGCGCGGCGATCTCGCCCGCGGTGCGCTCTGACCTGAACAAGGTTGCCGCCAGCCTGGTGCGCTACCCCAACAGTCAGGTTCAGGTGATCGGCCATACCGACAGCGATGGCGATGCTGCCTATAACCAGGGCCTGTCGGAGCGTCGCGCCAATGCGGTCGCCGATCAGATCCAGGCCGGTGGTGTGCCCTACAACCGCGTGCAGATCATTGGCCGCGGCGAAAGCCAGCCGGTGGCGTCGAACCTCACACCCGATGGCAAGGCGCGCAACCGCCGCGTGGAAATCGTCGTGATCCCGCAGGGCGCCTGAGCCTCCTGACGCAGCCATATCCGGGGTGTTGCCCCGTCCAAGCAGAAAGACCGCGCCGCAGGGTGCGGTCTTTTTTCTGCGCAGTTATGTAACTATTCCAGACTGCGTGGCGTTGTGTGGATGACTGCACATCGGCTGCGCAGGCGTCGGGGTTTTCTCACCGGCCTGACGGCATAGGTTTGTCCGAGACAGAAATTCAAAACCGAAAGAGGCATCACACCATGTCCGACCCCAAAATCCTGACCATCTCCGGTTCGCTGCGTGCGGGCGCCACCAACCGTAAACTGCTGGCCGAGGCCCTGCGCCTGTTCGGTCCCGCCGAGGTGAGCGAGGCCGATCTCAATCTGCCGCTTTATGACGGTGACGACGAACAGGCCAATGGCATTCCCGCAGCGGTTCAGACACTTGCGGATCAGATCGAGGCGGCGGATGCGGTGATCATCTCCACCCCGGAATATAACGGCGCGCCCTCTGGCGTGTTGAAGAACGCTCTCGACTGGGTCAGCCGCACCAGCAACAAACCGTTTCAGGACAAACCGGTGGCCGTCATGTCCGCCGCTGCGGGCCGCGCCGGCGGGGAGAAGTCGCAGATGCTGCTGCGCACATTCCTGGTGCCGTTTCAGCCCCGCGTGCTGACCGCACCGCAGGTGCATGTGGCGGCATCGCAGTCCGAATTCGACGAAGGCGGCCGCCTAAAGGGCGAGATGTATGTCAAAACGCTGGAAACGCTGATGACGGCGCTGCGGGCCGAAATCGCGCGCTGAGCGGACCCAGACCAGAGATCAACCAGACCAGAGATCAACCAGCCCCGCAGCGCAATCACCGCTTCGGGGCTGTCTTTGTGTCGGCGTCTGCCGCGTTGATCACCCGTCGCGGCCCGGCTCGTCGGGAGAGTTGGAAAACAGCGCGATCTTATTGCCGTCAGGGTCGCGCAGATAGCCGACATAAAACCCGGCGCTATAGGCCGCGCGAAACCCCGGCTGGCCGTCATCAGATCCGCCCGCCGCAACCGCCGCCGCGTGCAGGTCGCGCACCTGCTGCTGATCGCGGGCCTGAAACGCCACCATCACGCCATTCCCAGCCGAGGCGGCAGCGCCATCAAACGGCGGCTTCACATAGAAATCGGGCAGGGTCGGCAGCTCTCCCTCCGGCACTGGCAGGGCAAAGCTCAGCCCTTCCGGCCCCTCGCTGAGACCATAGCCAAGCACCGGCAGAAACGCGGTGTAAAAGGCCTTCGCCTTTGCCATGTCATTGGCACCGATGGTGATATAGGCGATCATTGCTCTGCCCCTTCGCCTGACATTCAGAAGTTATCTTCGACCCGGAACCCGTCCGGGATATCGTCGTTTCCGTCCAGAACCAGATCTGCCATTGTCCCGGCCACCTTTGGCGCCATGCCAAAGCCGATCTTGAAGCCGCCATTGGCAATGAAATGACCATTCCTGCCGGGCCAGCCGCCCAGCATCGGCGCGCGTGAGCGGGCGCGGGGCCGCACCCCGGCCCAGCGTTCGATCACCTCGGCACCATGCAGCACCGGCAAGGCGGCGCAGGCGCGCGCGATCACATCGTCAAGCTGGCTGTCGGTGCTGGTCGGGTCGTCAAACCTGCGTTCACTGGTGGAGCCAATCGCGAGGGTGCCATCGGCATGGGGAATGATGTGCAGCCCGTCGGCATATAGCTGCGGCACATCCCCCTCGGCAAAGCGCAGCAGCGCCGCCTGACCCTTGACCCCATTGCCCAGCGTCTTGCCCTCGGCCACGCCGCCGGGGCCTGCCAGCCTGTCGTTCAGCTCCAGCAGTCCTGCATAGCCCTTGGCATGGATCACCTGTCCCTGATCGGCGCCCTCTGCCTGCACCTCGATCCCCATGACGGACAACCCTGCCACCAGCGCGGCACAGGCGCGGCGCGGGTGCATCCGGGCGCTGAGCGTATCGTGGATGACATATCCGCTGGCGCTGGGCGGCACCCATGGCCCTGCGTCGGCGGCGGCGATGACGGACCAGCCCGCCAGTCCCCGCCACAGCGTCCGGGCGCTTTCTGCGCGGTCATGGGCCAGATCCAATGTCCGCTGATCATTGATCGGTTGCAGCCGCCCGGTGCGCCCATAGCCGGGAGACACCCCGCCGGTTGCCTCAACCTCGGCCCAGAAGGCGTCGGCCATCAGCAGGCTTTCCAGCTGATATTGTTTCTTTGGGTTCCAGTTCTCCGGCACATGCGGCGCCAGCGCGCCGACCAGACCGCCGCTGGAGCCTGACCCGGCGCCAAAGGGATCAATGATCTGGACCTTGGCGCCGCGCCGTGCGCAGGCCCAGGCAATCGACAGGCCAAAGATCCCGGCCCCGCGTATGGTGATATCCGCCATTGCCATTCCTGCACCCTTTCGCCAGTGTCGCGTCGTTCACCACATCACTTAGGGGATTATAGCATGGCAGACCAGCAGGCCCGGCTCAGCTGGCGGGATGGCAGCATTCCGGTGTCGGATCAGTTCGACGATCCCTATTTCTCCATCCATGATGGGCTGGCCGAGACGGAGCATGTGTTTCTGGGCGGCAATGATCTTTCTAATCGCTTTACCGCTGCGGCGGAGGCGGGTGCGGATTTCCATATTGCCGAACTCGGCTTTGGCACCGGTCTGAACCTGCTGGCCGCCTGGCGGGCCTGGGAGACGGCGCAGGCTGAACATGACACCGCAGCGGTGCTGCATTTCACCAGTTTCGAGGCCTTTCCGATGGCCACGGACGATATGGCCCGTGCGCTTCAGGCCTTTCCCGAGGTGGCGCCCTGGGCCGAACGGTTTCTGGCGGTCTGGGGCGGGGCGGGCGTCTGCGATCTCGGCAACCTGCGTGTCACTGTCCTCACCGGCGACGCCCGCGTGTCGCTGCCGGAGTGGACAGGCAAGGCGGATGCCTGGTTCTTGGACGGGTTCTCCCCGGCAAAGAACCCGGAGCTGTGGCAGGACGACCTGCTGGAAGAGGTTGCCCGTCACACGGCGGCAGGCGGCACGGCGGCGACCTACACGGCGGCGGGATTTGTCCGCCGCGGGCTGGAGGCTGCCGGATTTGACGTAACACGCAAGCCCGGTTTCGGGCGCAAGCGGCATATGACAAAGGCAATATTGCGATGACCATGCGCCCCGACGCCAAGATGCTGGAGCCTCATCCGCCCCGGATCATCCAGCAGAACAACGTCACCGCCGGCGTGCTTCTGATGATTGCGGCAACCATTGTGTTTGCCTTGCAGGATGGCATCTCGCGGCATCTTGCGGGGCAGTACAACACCTTCATGGTGATCATGGTGCGTTACTGGTTCTTTGCGCTGTTTGTGATTGCACTTGCGGCGCGCGCACCGGGAGGTATTCGCGCCACGGCCCGCACCGATCAGCTGGGGTTGCAGGTCTTTCGCGGCGTGCTGCTGGTGGCGGAAATCTGCGTGGCTGTCTATGCCTTCACCGTGCTTGGGCTGGTCGAAAGCGTGGCGGTGTTTATCTGCTATCCGCTGCTGGTCGCGGCCCTGAGCGGGCCGGTGCTGGGCGAGAAGGTCGGCTGGCGGCGCTGGGCGGCGATCTCGGTGGGGCTGATTGGCGTGCTGATCATCCTGCAACCGGGCGTCGGTGTCTTTGATCCGCTGGCGATCATCCCGTTTGTCTCGGCGCTGATGTTTGCGCTTTATGGTCTGATCACCCGCTATGCAGCGCGGCGCGACAGCACGGCGACCAGTTTCTTCTGGACCGGGGTTGCGGGCATGGTGGCGATGACCCTTGTCGGCATCTGGTACTGGGAGCCGATGAGCCAGGGCGACTGGATGTGGATGGCCGTCCTGTGCCTCACGGGTGTGACCGGGCATTGGCTGCTGATCAAATGCTATGAGATGGCCGAGGCCAGCGCGGTGCAGCCCTTTGCCTATTTCCACCTGATCTGGGCCGCGGCACTTGGGGTGGTTGTCTTTGGCGAGGTGATCCGCACCAATGTCGCCATCGGTGCGTCCATTATCGTGGCAGCCGGCCTGTTCACCCTATGGCGCGAACGCGTCAAGAGTTGATCCGGCCAGTTCCTTGGAAAACGGCACCGGCAGCGGCGGTTTGCCAAGGCGCGCGCGATAGATCGGCAGGCTCTCGGTGACGCGCATCACGTAGTTGCGCGTCTCGTTGAAGGGGATGTGTTCGATCCAGTCGACAATCCCCGGCGTGCCATCGCGCGGATCGCCGTAGCGTTCCATCCAGGCCTTGGGGCGATGGGGGCCTGCGTTATAACCTGCGGCCATCATCACCACATTGCCTTTGAACTCGCCCGCCAGATCGGCCAGGTAATTGCTCCCCAGAAGCGCGTTATAGGACCAGTCGGAGATCAGCCGCCCGGTGGTGTGATCGGCCAGAAGACCCATGTTCGAGGCCACCAGCTTGGCGGTGGCGGGCATCACCTGCATCAATCCGCGCGCGCCGGCATGGCTGATCACGATGGGGTCGAATTCGCTCTCGCGGCGGGCAATGGCAAGGGTCATCTCCCGCGCCATCGGCAGATCTTTCTCGGCCACGGGATGCAGCGGAAAATAGGCCGCTTCCAGCTCTTCGCCGGTCTGTGCGGCGCGTTTGGCGATCATCACTGCCAGATGCGGTTCGTTCATGGCCACCGCCATCTCGCCCAGCTGCCGCGCCTCGACCGGGCCCAGCCCCTCAACCAGATGGGTGAGGAAGCGTTCCGCCAGGGCCAGATCGCCAGCCTGCAACAGCAGCAGGCCGGCCTCTGCGACGGTGGAGTTCAAAAAGCTGGCCGCGCGCCAGTCGGGCAGCTGCGGCGGGGTGATCAGATCGGGATCAAAGGGGCGGCCCAGAACCTCTGCCGCCAGCAACCCGTAGAAAGACGTCTGATAATCTGCCGCCTTGGCATAGGCGGCATGGGCTTTTTCGATATCGCCGTGGGCACCATAGGCCTGACCCAGCCAATAGCCGCCGCGTCCGATTGAGATCGGGCTTTCGACCGAGGCGAGGAAGCGTTCGAAGTGATAGGCGGCCAGCTCGGGGTCGTTGAGCTTGCGCAGGGCGATATAGCCGGCCAGCCATTCGCAGTCGGAATAGCCATAGCCTGCATCCGCCGTGGCAAAGTGATGGGCGGCCAGCTGATAGGCGCGTTCGTGGTTGCCGTCGCGCATGTCCTGCCGCGCCAGATCCCGGCGGCGGCGCAGCCATTTTTCGGGCTGTCCCAGTTTCTTGGCCGAGGTGCTGCGGTCCATCATCAGGCTGATGGCATCCTCCTGCCGCCGCTTGCGGTCGCGCCAGGCAAAGCGGTCATAGGCGAGACCCGCGTCATCCTTCAGCGCGTCGGGGACGGCGGCGATTTTGCCGTCAACGCCCGGCTCGCCGTCTTGCAGGGCGAGGCGCGCCTCCGCCAGCCTGCGCTGATCGGCGCTGACCAGGGACAGCATCTGCCGCGCGCTGACCTTGTGATTGTCCCACAACATCTGGTCGAGCCGGGCCGCGTGATGCGCTGAGAGCAGCTTGGCGTGGTCTTTCAGATAGTCGTCCTGGATCACCGACCCCATCGGCATTGTACGCCAGGCCAGCACCAGCTCGGCCTCGCCTTCGCCCTTTTGCCCGGCCCCGATCAGCGCACGCCCATAGCTCAGCGCGCCCTCGGCGGTCTGCGGGCGATGGTCGCGGTAATAGGCCAGAATGGTGTCGCGGCTGGCTTCGGCGATCTGCGGCTCGTGCTTGCGCCGCAGAAGGTCCAGCCCCGGCCAGTCGGCACGCCGCGCCAGAAAGGCCACAACATCAGAGACCGACCCCATGCCCTCCCGCAGGCGGTGCCATTCGATGACGTCGCGGGCCACGGTGGTTTCGCGCCCGGCACTGCGCCCCGCCTCGCTCCATTTTTCCGAGCGCATCAGCTCCAGCGCGCGACCAAGGTCGGCCGCCATGGCAGGTTGGCCGCTCAGGCTGGCGGAAATGAGGGCAATGAGGGCCAGAATGCGTGTCATCTCTTGCATTTTCCAACGTTCCGGGGATAGAGCCAATGACGATAATCCGTGACCTGCCGGTATCAACTCAAATCCCCGGCATGTCCATCACCCAAGGCGGCGCAATCGCGCCTGCACGAACAGCAAAGGGAGCGTGCCCATGTTCAAAGGTTCTATGCCAGCCCTCGTCACCCCGTTTTCCAACGGCGAGCTGGATCTGGATACGCTCAAACGCTTGGTCGAATGGCATATTGACCAGGGCTCAACTGCGCTGGTCCCGGTCGGGACCACCGGTGAAAGCCCGACGCTGACCCATGAAGAGCATGAAACCGTGATTGCCGAGGTGGTGAAAACCGCCGCTGGCCGGGTGCCGGTGATTGCCGGTGCGGGCTCCAACAACACGGTTGAGGGCAAGCGGTTTGTGCAGTTTGCAGCCGAGGTCGGTGCCGATGCCGCGCTGGTGGTGACGCCGTACTACAACAGGCCGACTCAGCGCGGGTTGATTGCGCATTTCACCGAGCTGCATGACTGCGCCGATATTCCGATCGTGATCTACAATATCCCCGGTCGCTCGGTTGTCGATATGACCCCCGCCACCATGGGCGAACTGGCCAAGCTGGAGCGCATCATCGGCGTGAAGGATGCAACCGGCGATATCGCCCGTGTGTCGCAGCAGCGCGCCTCCTGTGGTGCGGATTTTGTGCAGCTGTCCGGCGAGGATGCCTCGGCGCTGGGGTTCAACGCCCATGGCGGCGTCGGCTGCATCTCGGTGACGGCCAATGTGGCGCCGAAGCTCTGCGCGGAATTCCAGGCGGCGACGCTGGCGGGTGACTACGCATTGGCGCTGGAGTATCAGGACAAACTGATGCCGCTGCATGAGGCGATTTTCATTGAGCCGGGTCTGGTCGGAGCGAAATACGGCCTGTCGAAACTGGGTCTGTGCAGCGAGGAGATCCGCCTGCCGCTGACCGGTCTGACCGACAGCACCAAGGCCGCGATTGATGCCGCGATGGTACACGCGGGCCTGCTGTAAGCGCAGAACACCGACCATAGACATGGTTTTTCGGACCGGGACGCTGCTGCGTTCCGGTCTGTTTCGTTTGGGCTGTCTTCTGTCTCTAACTGGCGGTTCAGGGTCACATCCCCAGCGCCAGATCCGTCGAGAATAAAAAGGCGGCGCCGCCCCGAGGAAGGATCCCGGGAAAGGCTGGAAGCTGCGGGGCGCGTCACTGCCCCGGTGCCAAACTGTTTTGCACGGACCCCGGCGGCATTCCTGCCAGCGGGGCCGGTTTCCATGGTGTCCGGGGTCGTAAATCCCGGAGCAGATCGCGATCCCCAGCAGCTTAGCCAATCAGCGTGCAGGCCCGGTAAACGCTGCGCGCGCCGCCGGGCAACGGGGGGCTAGCCATCACGGCAGAGCCGCCGCCAGATGCCGGGTCTTGTCCGGGTTGCGGGTGACATAGATGCGGGCAATCCGGCCGTCGCGAATATCCAGAGAGGTGGCTTGCAGGATGCCGTCCTCGGCCCGGGTCAGCATCGCAGGCAACCCGTTCAGCTGGCACAACCGCCATTGTTCGGGGGCTGTCTGATTGCTCTTGCGGGCAAGCCCCGCCAGCAGCCGCAGCACCTTGTCGCGCCCGTAGATCGGGTTGAGCGCCGCAGTCGCCTTGCCACCGCCATCGGAAATCAGCTGCACATCTTCGGTCAGCAGCCTGGTCAGGGCGGCGGTGTCACCGGTCTTGGAGGCGCGAAAGAACGCCTCGGTCAGCGCGCGCCCTTCATCCGGGTTGCCGGGGCGCTGGGGGCGCAGCGCCTGCACCTTGCGGCGGGCGCGGGTGGCGAGCTGGCGGCAGGCCTCGGGCGAGCGGTTCAGGGCGGCGGCCACATCCCCGTAAGAGCTGTCGAAGATATCATGCAGCAGAAAGGCCGCGCGTTCGAGCGGCGACAGCGCGTCCAGTGCCAGGAGCAGCGCAATCGAGACGTCATGGTCCAGCTGCTCTGTGGCGTCATCGGTGAGCACCGGTTCCGGCAGCCATTCACCGGGGTAGGTCTCGCGCCGTTTGCGGGCCGATTTCAGTTGATCAAGGCACAGCCGCGTGGTGATCCGCATCAGATAGCCGGTGGTATCCAGAATCTCGCCCTGGGGTGCGGATTGCCAGCGCAGATAGGCATCCTGCAAGACGTCCTCGGCGTCCGTCACACTGCCGAGCATCCTGTAGGCGGCCGCAAACAATCGCGGCCGCGCGGTCAGGAACGCATCGGTTCCTGTGTCTTTCATCTGTGCAGTCACGCGGCGTTGGCCCCTGTGGTCTGGTCCTCGCTCACAGGGTGGGCGCTGCGAAAGCCGATTGCAATGCGGTTCCAGCTGTTGATGGCGCCAATCAGCAGCGTCAGCAGCACCTGTTCGCGCGGCTCAAACAGGTCTGCCATGGCGTCATAATCGGCATCCGGTGCGGCGGTGGCCTCCACCCGCGTTAGTGCCTCGCACCACGCCAGGGCGGCGCGTTCGCGGGGCGTGTAGAGCGGCGATTCACGCCAGGCGTTCAGCAGATGCATCCGATCCTCGCTCTCACCGTGGGCGCGCATCTCATGGGTGTGCATGTGGATGCAGAAGGCGCAGCCGTTGATCTGCGAGGCGCGCAGCTTCACCAGCTCCACCACGCTGTATTCCAGCGTGCTGTTCTTGAACAGATTCTCCTGCTCCAGCATCGGTTTGAAGAGATCACCGGCGACGGAGAAATAATCGAGACGTTGGGTCATGGGTTTGGTCCTTTCTGATGGGTTCAGAAACAGGACGAGGCAGCGGGCGGGTTTGTGACATGACCGGCGCGATTTTTTGAAAAAGGATGCGCATTCAATGAAAAAAGGGCGCCTCTGGGGCGCCCTGATCGTGGTCTTTGGTGGTGATCAGCGTTTGCCGTAATAAAGCCCGACCACATGTTCGGCCTGGGCAAAGAACAGCCAGCGCGACACGGCAATACCGGCGATATGCAGCAGCACGGCGACGCCTGCGAGCAGGTGTTTGAGCATCAGACCCTCAACTGGCAGGATCAGGCAGATCAAGGGCAGCGCAAAGCCAAGGGCAAAGGCAATGACCCGCAGTTTCTGCGCGTGTTTGCGCCCGACAACATGCACGAATTCGCGCAGCAGATAATTGGAGCCGGTATGGGGCGGCTCAAACGCGCGCACGGTGCCGCGATCGCCAAGGCCGGTGGCGGTGCCCATATTGGTGCCAGAGGTAGCAAAGGCCTGATCGCCCTTGGCCCAATAGGCCAGCTGCACCGAGCCTGCGATGGCCAGAAGCCAGGGCGCCAGCGCTTCCGCTCCAGCCAGCAGCGATCCGCCCGCAAGGCTGAAGGACAGGAACATCACCGGCGTCAGGGACATGTTCCAGCGCGGGATGGTCTTCAGCTGGGTGTAGATCATCGAGGTGGTAAAGACCGTTGCCAGCGACAGCGCCGCACCGAGCCAGCCAAGCGCCCACCAATGGGTGTCCAGAAACACCGCGCCAAAGGCAAAAAGCCCCATCACGATGAGGGCTGCAACCGCGCAGATGCCCTCACGGCTGAGCCAGCTGGTTTTCCACTGGGTGAAGGCGCGCCAGGCCCGTTCCGGTCGGCCGAGGTGAAACGTCGAAGCCAGAAGCCCGCCCACCGCAAAGCCAAAGGCGATGGCATAGAACACAAAGGCAACCCAGCCGGTGACCTCGGGCTTGCCGAGGCCAAGGAAGGTCAAAAGCCCAAAGCCCAGACCGGAGAGAGTGGTGAAGATGATAACGGATGGTGCCGGATGCATCAGCTCGCCCCCCCTGTGGTCTGTCCCGGAAGCTTATCAAGCGCCTTGTCCAGCCAGCCAAGGAAGCCTTTGGGATCTTCGGCGACGGGGGCCAGCAGCGGGGCGAGGATGTCGATCTGATCCTCGATCTGGTCCTTGGGGCGGGGCGGCAGGTATTTGTTCACCGGTTTGGTGCCCATTTCCGGCATCAGATCCATGCCGCCGCGCGCGGCCACCAGTTTGGAGACATCGCTGTCAGGATCCCCCAGATCGCCAAAATGGCGCGCGCCTGCCGGGCAGGTGCGCACGCAGGAGGGCACACGGTCCACCTCCGGCAGGTTCTCATTGTAGATCCGGTCGACGCAGAGGGTGCATTTCTTCATCACCCCTTCGGCCAGATCCAACTCGCGCGCGCCATAGGGGCAGGACCAGGCACATAGGCCACAGCCGATGCAATTGTCCTCGTTCACCAGCACGATACCGTCTTCCACCCGCTTGTAGCTGGCGCCGGTGGGGCAGACGGTGACGCAGGGGGCGTCCTCGCAGTGCAGGCAGGATTTCGGGAAATGCACCAGCTGGGCGTGACCTTCGGGCGGCTGCACCTCATAGGAATGCACACGGTTGAGGAAGGTGCCGGATGGATCAGCGCCATAGGCGTTCTGATCGCTGAGCGGCGCGCCATAGTTTTCGGTGTTCCAGCCCTTGCAGGAGATCACACAGGCATGGCAGCCGACGCAGGTATCAAGGTCAATGACCAGACCCATCTTGCGGTCGGTCCTGGTGGGAAGCTCGGTCATTGCATACCCTCAGTACAAGTTGCGGAACCAAGAAGACGGGTATTTTCTTGGCAATTTTCTTCGAAGAAAATTGGGTCGATCATTTGCCCACCTTCCATGTGAGGTCTTTGGGGCCGGTGCCCACCGGCGAGGCCTGCGCCGGGATGGCGGGTTGGCTTTCGCTCAGATCGTCCGGCGCGGCGGCTTTCTCGATCTTCACCTTGAGGTCGAACCATGCGGCCTGACCGGTGATCGGGTCGGAGTTGGCCCAGCGGAGGCCGTCGCCCTTGGGCGGCAGCAGCTCGTGAATCAGATGGTTCAGCAGGAAGCCCTTGGTCGCTTCTGGGGCGTTTTCCTCCAGTGCCCAGGCGCCCTTGCGCTTGCCGATGGCGTTCCAGGTCCAGACGGTGTTTTCATTGAGCGCGGCCATCTCCATCACCGGAACGGTGATTTCGCCATGGGGGGAGGTGACCTTGGCCCAGTCGCCATCGCTGAGATTGTTTTGCCGCATCAGTTTGGTCGGCACATAAAGCGGGTTGCGCCCGTGGATCTGGCGCAGCCAGGCGTTTTGGGTGCCCCAGGAGTGATACATCGCCATAGGGCGCTGGGTGAGCGCATTGACGGTGTAGCCCTCGTTGCCCTGCTGGTCGGTTTCGTACCAGATCGGCAGCGGGTCCATGGTCTGGCGAATACGGTCGCGCAGATGCTCGGGCGGTTGGCGTTCGCCGTGACCTTCGGCGGCCAGCTGGAATTTGCGCAGCGGTTCGACATAGAGCTGGAATAGATAGGGCTGTGGGCTGTCGAACAGGCCGAGCTTCACCGCCCAGTCCTGATAGGCCATGTTCCAGGGTTTGAAATAGCTGGCCTCCGCCGGGATATGTTCGACAAAGAAACCGCCGTTTTCGATGTATTTGTTCAGCTGTTCGGGATTCACCTCGCCCCGGCCAACCTTGTCGCCATTTTCACCACGAAACCCAGCCAGCGGGCCGATGCCTGGCTTGCGTTCATGGTTCACGATATAGTCGGCATAGTCCTGCCATTTGGCGGTGCCGTCTTCATGGGTGAAGCCGGGCAGCTTCATCTTATTGGCAAGCTGCACCAGCACGGTCTGGAAACCCCGCACATCGCGGTCTGGTTCGACCACAGGCCAGCGGATCGCATCGGCTGCGCCATCGGCTTCGCAGATGGGACGGTCCAGCAGTGAGATGCAGTCGTGGCGTTCCAGATAGGTGGTGTCGGGCAGGATCAGATCGGCATAGGCCACCATCTCCGAGGAATAGGCGTCCGAATAGATGATCCGGGGGATCACATAGTCGCCGTTGTCATCGGTGTCGGTCAGCATCTCCATCACGCCGCGCGTGTTCATCGAGGAGTTCCACGACATATTCGCCATATACATGAACAGCGTATCGATCTTGTAGGGATCGCCGGCATGGGCGTTGGAGATCACCATATGCATCAGCCCGTGGCTGGACATCGGGTTTTCCCAGGTGAAGGCCTTGTCGATGCGGGCCGGACTGCCGTCGGTTTTCAGCGCCAGATGTTCCGGTCCGTGGACAAAGCCCAAATGCGGGCCATCCAGCGGTTTGTTCGGGGTGACGCGGCAATGGGGCGCGGGATGCGCCTCTACCGGTTTGGGATAGGGCGGTTTGAAGCGGAAACCGCCGGGGGCCTCGACCGTGCCCAGCAGGATCTGCAACACATGCAGGGCACGGCAGGTTTGAAACCCGTTAGCATGGGCGGACACGCCGCGCATGGAGTGCATGGCGACGGGGCGGCCCTTCATCGTTTTATGGGTTTCGCCACGGAAATCGGTCCATTCCTGATCCAGCTCAAACGCCTCATCAAAGGCGACGCGGGCCAGCTCGGATGCGATTGCGCGGATGCGTTTGGCGGGGATGCCGCAGCGGTCGGCCACGGCTTCTGGGGCGTAGTCGTCGCTGAGATAGCGCTGGGCCATTAGCTGGAACACGGAGACATGGGTGATGCCATCCAGCTCAAATGAGCCGCCCAGGTCGGGACGTACGCCGCGCATGTCAAAGGGGGCGAGCTTGCCTGTGGTACGGTTGATCACAAGTGGTGCGCCGTGGTCATCACGCAGGAATAAGCCATAGTCGGGGCTCTTGGGGTCCTGATTCACCAGAACCGGCGCATTGGTGAACTGGCCGAGGTAGTCTAGGTCGATCTTGCCGGCCTTCATCAGCACATGCACCAGCGCCAGGATAAACAGCCCGTCGGTGCCCGGCGTGATGCCGACCCAATCGTCAGCCACCGCATTATAGCCAGAGCGGATCGGGTTTACGCCGATGACCCGCGCGCCACGCGCTTTGATCTTGCCGATGCCCATCTTGATGGGGTTGCTGTCGTGATCCTCGGCGACGCCGAACAGCAGGAACAGCTTGGTATGGTCCCAGTCGGGCTGGCCGAATTCCCAGAACGCGCCGCCCATGGTGTAGATGCCGGCGGTGGCCATATTGACCGAGCAGAAACCGCCATGGGCTGCATAGTTGCAGGTGCCGAAGTTCTGCGCCCAAAAGCTGGTGAAGCTCTGGGACTGGTCGCGGCCGGTGAAAAACGCCAGCTTTTCGGGGTTATCCTCGCGGATCGGTTCCAGCCAGCCCGCAGCGATGTCCAGCGCCTCGTCCCAGGAGATTTCCTCGAACTTGCCGGAGCCGCGCGGGCCGACGCGTTTCATTGGCGCACGCAGACGCGAGGGCGCGTTGTGCTGCATGATGCCGGCGGAGCCTTTGGCGCAGAGCACGCCCTTGTTCACCGGGTGATCGCGGTTGCCTTCGATATAGGCGACTTTCTTCTGGCCGTCCTCGCCGGTTTTCATGTGGACGTTGATGCCGCAGCGGCAGGCGCACATGTAGCAGGTGGTCTGGCGGATCTCGTCCGACACGGGCGGCGAGGTGTCTAGCTGGGGCTGGGTATGTGCCATGGTGTCCCTGTTTGATGATGCGCCGGGCCTGCATGGGCCGGGCGGCGTTATGTGATATGGCGCGGAGTGTCGCGGATCAGCGCGTATTTATCGGAATATAGGCGCGGGGTTCCGGCCCGTTGTAAAGGGTCAGCGGGCGGATCAGGATATTGCCGCGCTGCTGTTCGATGCACTGGATGATCCAGCCGGGCATCCGCCCGATGGCAAAGATCGGCACGTAGAGATCCATCGCGATACCATGCAATTGGTAGATCACGCCGGAGTAGAAATCGACATTCACGTTGAGACCATGGCGCGCGTAGGGCTGCATCGTCTCGACCACGGCTTGCAGGATTTCATACCATTCCGGCGCGCCCATTTCCGCACCCAGCTGGCGCACGCCGTCGCGCATGTGCCGCGCGCGGGGGTCTTCCTTGCGGTAGACGCGGTGGCCAAATCCGGTGACGGCCTCCTTGGCGGCGCGTTTGGCCTTCACGTAGGCGGCGGCTTTGTCGGGGGTGCCGATCTCATGCACCATCTTCATCACGTCTTCGGCAGCGCCGCCATGGGCCGGACCTGCAAGGGTAGAGAGCGCGGTGACAATGCCGCCGTGCAGATTGGTTTCGGTCCCGATGGTGACGCGCGCGGCAAAGCTGGAGGCATTGGCGCCATGTTCGGCGTGCAGGATGAAATCCACATCCGCCAGCCGGGTGGCCTCGGCTGTGGGTTTTTCACCCTTCAGCATCCACAGCCAGTTGCCCGCATGGCTGAGATCCATGTCGGGCGCGACCACTTCGCGGTTATTTCGGATCGCGTCATGGGCGGCGATGATGATCGGCACCTGCGAAATCAGCCGGATGCCGTTTGCAACGAAGGCGTCTTCGCCCACCTGCTGGCTGTCTGGTTCGAGCGCGGCGAGGGCGGAGACGGCAGTGCGCAGCACGTCCATCGGATGGCCATCCTTGGTGGCGCGGATGATATCGAGCACCGCCGACGGCAGCACCCGCGCGGATTTCAGCGCGGCGTCAAAACCGGCCAGTTCCTCGGCAGTGGGCAGCTCGCCGTGGATCAGCAGGTAGCAGACTTCCTCGAAGGTGGAGTGGGTGGCGAGATCGTGAATCGAATAGCCGCGATAGCTCAGCTCGCCCTTGGCGCCATCAATGTCGGAGACCCCGGAGCGTTCGAAGTAGATCCCCTTCAGGCCCCGGTTGATCTTGACGTCATCGCTCATTGCTGGCTCCTTTCCCCGCAAGGGAGATAAAAATGACTGTACTTGAAAAGGCATATGCGCACGCCCGCAACCGCAAGGCGCGGGTGGTGTTCCCCGAAATGGACGATCCCAGAGTGGCGGCCGCCGTCGACCAGCTGACCCGCGAGGGGCTGGTGGAGGCGGTGCCTTTGGCGCCGCTGTCTGACGCGCATGTGGAGGTGCTGGTGGCCGCGCGCGGCATGAAAGAGGGGATTGCCAAGCGGATGCTCGCAAAACCCTTGTACCGTGCGGCCGCGATGGTTTCTGCGGGCGAAGCGGATGCGATGGTGGCGGGTGCGGATGTGCCCACGCGCCGGGTGATCGAGGCGGCGAGCATCGGCATCGGGCTGGATGCAGGGGTCAGCACCGCCTCGTCGTTTTTCCTGATGATCTTTCCCGATGGGCGCGAATTGGTGTTTGCCGACTGTGCCGTCAACGTGGCGCCGGATGCCGCGCAACTGGCTGATATTGCACGGGCTTCTGCGCGCTCTGCCGAGGCGCTCTTGGGGGCTGCGCGGGTTGCGATGCTGTCGTTTTCCACCGGCACCTCAGGCGATGGCGACAGTGTGGCGCTGGTGCGCGCGGCGGCAGAGGCCAGCGGGTTTGCAGGTCCGGTGCAGACGGATGCGGCGCTCAATCCTGCGATTGCCGAGAAGAAGGGCATCGCCCCGGTTAAGGCCAATGTGCTGATCTTCCCGACGCTGGATGCGGGCAACATCGGATACAAACTCTGCCAGGAATTGGGCGGCGCGCAGGCGCTGGGGCCGTTCTTGCAGGGCTTTGCCAAGCCGGTCTGCGATCTGAGCCGGGGCGCCTCGGTCGAGGATATCGTGGCGGCGACCGTTCTGACGGTGGCGCAGATCTGATCCGGCGCGTGAGATGGCAGGAGGGCGGGGGCGGCGATCATGGCGTCCCCATCAGGGTCTGGGCATCCATGGCGATCTGGCGCTCTTCCTCGGCCTCGACCACCCAGATCGCCACCTTGGAGCTGGCCGCATGCAGGCGCGATTTGCGGGCGTGGTTGGCATCCACATCCATCCGCGCGCCGATCCATTCCAGACCGCGCAGGATGCGGGCACGCACACCCACCGCGTTTTCGCCGATGCCGCCGGTGAAGGCGATGGCATCAAGCCCCTCCATTGCGGCAATCAGACTGCCCGCATGACGCAGGCTCCAATAGCAGAAATGTTCGATGGCAAAGGCGCTGTCAGCACTGGGGTCGAGCATCAGGTTGCGCATGTCGGATTTGCCACCTGACAGGCCGAGCAGGCCGCTTTCATTGTTGAGGATCGCTTTGGTGCGGTCGAGGCCGTTGTCCTCGACCAGGCGCAGCACCGCATTGGCGTCGATCCCGCCTGACCGTGTGCCCATGGTGAGGCCATCCAGGGGCGAATAGCCCATGGTGGTGGCAACGGACTGGCCATTGCGGATCGCACAGAGCGACGCGCCATTGCCGAGGTGAAACGCCAGCAGGCGCGAGGGCAGGGCGGCGCCGGAAATCTCCGGCAGGCGCCGCACCAGCGAGGCGTAGGACAGACCGTGAAACCCGTAGCGGCGGATGCCCTTGGTCTCTTCCACGCGGGGGATCGCATAGCGCGTTGCGACCTCGGGGTTGGTGGCGTGAAACGAGGTGTCAAAGCTGGCAAACTGCGGCAGATCGGGTGCGGTGGCGGCCATGGTGTCGATCGCGGCAAGGCTATGGGGGTTATGCAGCGGGGCAAGCGGCGTGCAGTCGGCGATCTCGGCCCGGATATCGGCGGTGATCCGCACCGGCTTGGTCAGCTTACGCCCGCCATGCACCACCCGGTGGCCCACGGCGGCCAGATCTGCGGGATCAATGCCATGGTCCGGCAGCGCCGCCAGAATGGCCGCCAGCGCCTCGGCATGGGTGGGGAACTGGCTGTCCCGGCTGTCGCCCGCGATGCGCAGGCGCGATTGCGGCGTGCCGATCCCCTCGGCCAGACCGGCGAGCCGCTGAGTGAGGTCGGCGTCGAAGATCGCGAATTTGATCGAAGAGGATCCTGCATTGAGGATCAGGATATCAGCGGCGGATCGGGGGCTCATAGCGCAACCTTCGCGATATTGAGGGCGGCCAGAGCCGCCAGCAGGGTGACGACATAGCGACGAAACAGATGCGGCGCGGCGAGCGCAAAGCCGCGTGAACCAACCCAGACGCCCGCGCCAAGGATCGGAAAGGCAAGGAGAACCCCCCAGAGCGTGTCCGGCCCGGTCAGCCCATGGGCGGACATCACCGGCAGGGCCATCAGGTCGATGCCGGTGAGAAACACGATCATCGTGGCGCGAAACACCGCAGGCGGGATCGGCTGCGCGGTCATGAAGGCGGCGGCGGGTAGACCGCCGACACCTGCGCTGTTGGCCATGCCGGAGGCCATGCCCACAGTGACATGACCGGTAGTGCCGATGGGCCGCGCGAGGCTCCAGCCGCTGAGCAGGAGCAGGCTGAGCGCAAAGATCAGCACCGAGATCACCAGCCGGGCCTGATCCGGGCCAAGGCGCGCCATCACGGCCACGGCGGGCAGGGTGGCAACGGCGGCACCTGCCAAGAGGGCCGCCGATCTGCGCCAGTCGATATGGGGGCGGATGCCGCGCGCCTGAAAGACGGTCATCGCAATCTCGCAGGCAAAGACCACAGGGATCAGCGGCAGCGGGTTGGTGATGAGAGCGGCAAGGATGATGAAGATCGCGGAAAAGCCAAAGCCGGAGTAACCGCGGATAAAGGCCGCCGCAAACAATGCGGCGGCCAGAAAGGCGCCCGCGCCCATTGAGAGATCAAAAGGCAGGGGCATTTGCGTCAGACCTGCTGTTCGCGCATGTCGGCCTTGTCGATGCCTGCCACGCGGACCGGCTTCTTCATGGCGTCACGGCGGAACGGTTCCCCCAGTTCCTGGTTGATCATGGCTTCGATCAGGGTGGTCTTGCCGTTTTTCTGGTCCTCGATGGCCTGCGCCAGCGCCGAGGTCAGCTCGTCCATGGTGCGGGCCACAACGCCGTTGAGACCACAGGCCTTGGCGATGCCTGCATAAGAGACCTGCTCGTCCAGCTCGGTGCCGACGAAGTTGTCGTCAAACCACAGGGTGGAGTTCCGTTTCTCCGCGCCCCACTGGTAGTTGCGGAACACGACATGGGTGATGGCGGGCCATTCCTCGCGGCCGATGGCGGTCAGCTCGGTCACGGCGATGCCGAATGCGCCGTCGCCGGAGAAGCCGACGACAGGGGTGTCCGGGCAGCCGATCTTGGCGCCGATGACAGCGGGCAGACCATAGCCGCAGGGGCCGAACAGGCCGGGGGCGAGGTATTTGCGGCCTTCGTCAAAGGAGGGGTAGGCGTTGCCGATGGCACAGTTGTTGCCGATGTCGGAGGAGATGATCGCCTCACGGGGGAGGGCCTGCTGGATGGCGCGCCATGCCATGCGCGGGCTCATCCAGTCGGGTTTGTCGTCGCGGGCGCGCTGGTTCCAGGTGGTGCCCGGATCGTCGTCCTCGTGGGTCATTTCAGTCAGCTGCTGGGCCCAGCGGGATTTGGTTTCCGCGATGCGGTTCCTGCGCTCGTCGCGGCCCGCGTCACCGGCGGTGTCGCTCAGCTGCGCCAGAATGCCATTGGCCACTTTGGCGGCATCGCCGATGATGCCGACGGAGACTTTCTTGGTCAGGCCGATGCGGTCGGGATTGATATCGACCTGAATGATCTTGGCATTGGCCGGCCAGTATTCCATGCCGTACCCCGGCAGGGTGGAGAACGGGTTCAGACGGGTGCCGAGGCAGAGGACGACGTCGGCGTCCTTGATCAGCTCCATGCCGGCCTTGGACCCGTTGTAGCCCAGCGGACCTGCAAACAGCGGGTGGTTGCCGGGGAAGGCATCGTTGTGCTGGTAGCCCACGCAGACCGGAGCATCCAGACGCTCGGCCAGTGCTTTCGACGCGGCGATGCCGCCCTTGGACAGGACAACACCGGCACCGTTCAGGATCACCGGGTTCTTGGCTTCGGAGAGCAGTTTGGCCGCATCGCTGACAGCGGTTTCGCCACCGGAGGGGCGTTCGAATTCGACGATGGCGGGCAGTTCGATGTCGATGACCTGGGTCCACATGTCGCGCGGGATGTTCAGCTGCGCAGGCGCCGAGGCGCGTTTGGCGTTCATGATCACACGGTTCAGCACTTCGGCCACGCGGGAGGGGTCGCGGACCTCTTCCTGATAGGCCACGCAGTCGGCGAACATGCGCATTTGTTCCATTTCCTGGAAACCGCCCTGACCGATGGTCTTGTTCGCGGCCTGCGGGGTGACCAGCAGCAGCGGCGTGTGGTTCCAGTAGGCGGTTTTGACGGCGGTTACGAAGTTGGTGATGCCGGGGCCGTTCTGGGCGATCATCATCGACATCTTGCCGGTGGCGCGGGTGTAGCCATCGGCCATCATCCCGCCGGAGCCTTCATGGGCGCAGTCCCAGAAAGTGATGCCCGCTTCGGGGAAGATGTCGGAAATCGGCATCATGGCCGAGCCGATGATGCCAAACGCATGTTGGATGCCGTGCATTTGCAGTGTTTTTACAAATGCTTCCTCGGTGGTCATTTTCATCGCGTGTTCTCCTGATGAGACGCCAATAGGGCCGGCACAAAGGCCGGGATGACTCTGGTGTATTCCGCCGCGCGAGGGGCGGTTAGGGCCAGTTCACGGGCTGGATTAAGACCAGTATTCCAGGGCGTGCCGAATGCTGCGCTGCGGCGGCAAACGGGGCGCAGGCACGGCACGTCCCGAGCGCGTTCTGATCGCGTCCTGATGGCGCTTCAGGCACGCTTGGGGCAGGCACCGGGCAGGCTTTGGGGCGGTCCGAGTGGGATTGCCTTGCAGGGCTAGCCTGCCTTTGCGCGGCAGGGGCGCAGGGCATCGGCCAGCAGCGCCAGACCCGGCTCGATCCGGCTGGATGGGATCGAGGAATAGCCCAGCCGGTAATAGTTCTGTTTGCGGTGTTCGGCGGCAAAGAAGGGCGCGCCGGGTTCGATCAGGACGCTTTTTTCAACCAGCGATCGGGCAACAACCGCAGTATCCACGTGATCCTCGGCCCGCATCCAGAGGGAAGAGCCGCCGTAGACGCCGACCCCGGCGACGCTGAGCCCGTGATCGGTCACCGCCGTTTCGATCACGCAGCGGCGGTCATGCAGCACCTTGGCCATGCGGCGGATCTGGGCGTCGTAATGGCCGAGCGACAGGAAATAGGCCACGGTGCGCTGCACATGGCCGGGCGGGTGGCGCAGCACATTGGCGCGCAGCGCGCGGGCCTGACGGATAAATGGCTCGGAGCCGACCAGATAGCCAAGGCGCAGCCCCGGAAAGAGCGATTTGGAGAAGCTGCCGACATAGACCACCCGGCCATCGGCGTCGAGCGACTTCAGCGCGGGGGAGGGCGCGCCGAGGAAGGACATTTCAAACTCATAATCGTCTTCGACAATCACCGCGTCGATCTCGCGGGCGCGTTCCAGCAGCTGCTTGCGCCGCGCCATCGGCATGGTGGCGGTTGTCGGGCTCTGGTGGCTGGGGGTGGTGAAGATGACATCGGTGTCATCTCGAATGGCATCCGGGGGCAGCCCGTCGTGATCCACCGGCAGGCAGTCGATCTGGCAGCCGCGATAGACCAGCTGATCGCGCAAGGTGTAATAGGTCGGATCCTCAAGCGCGGCCTTGCGGCCCGGTCCCAGCAGCAGCTGGGTCACCAGCCAGAGCGCGTTCTGGGCGCCAAGGGTGATCAGGATCTCCTCGGGCCGGGCAGAGATGCCGCGCCGGGGCAGGGTATGGCGGGCGATATATTCCACCAGAAGCGGGTCGTCCTGATCGAAATAGTCGTTGGTCAGGGCCGCAAAATCCTTTTGCCCCAGCGCGCGCAGGGCACAGAGCCGCCAGTTGGCGTGGTCAAACAGCGTGGCATCGGCCTGCCCGTAGATGAAGGGATAGCGGTAGTCGCGCCAGTTCTGCGGTTTGCGGGGCGTATCGCCGCCGCAGTAGTTGCCGACGATGGTGGAGGCCCAGTCGACCGTATCGGCCGATTTCTGCGAGGGCGCATAGCTGGGCGGCACCGGCGCGTTTTCAGAGACATAATAGCCCGACCGCCCTCTGGAGATCAGGTAATCATTGGCCAGCAGCTCTGTGTAGGCCAGCGTCACGGTGATGCGGCTGATGCCCAGATGCGCGGCGAGTTTGCGCGAGGACGGCAGTTTTTCCCCGACCCGCAGGCGGCCGGAGAGAATGCCCTCGGCAATCATTTCCTGGATCTGCGCCTGCAGGGTGCCTTGCGCGTCGGGGTTCAGAAAGAAGGTGTCGACAGAGATAGCCATGAATCACTGTAGGCTGGACATAAATGGGGTGCAATCTGGACTTACGTGTTTTTTGCACGCTTGCGGAGGAAAACCCAGCCGCCGCGTCAGGCCCGTGATGCCGCATCTTGCCCGTGATGATGGTCATGGTGAGAAAGCGGATCTTCCGTACCGGGCCGGGTTACCTGTCTGACAGATGTTGCAGGTGGGCGCGGATCGTGGGCCATTCGGCGGCGGTGATGGAATAGACGGCGGTGTCGCGCAGGGTGCCATTGGCCAGTATCATATGCGCCCGAAGGATCCCGTCGAGCTGCGCGCCGAGCCGTTCGATGGCGGCCCGGCTCTGGCGGTTGAGACGATGGGTGCGGAACTCCACTGCGATGGCCCCGAGCGTTTCAAACGCATGGGTGAGCAGCAGCCGTTTGCATTCGGTGTTGATCCCGCTGCGCTGCACCGATCTGCGATACCAGGTGGAGCCGATTTCCAGCCTGCGGTTGGCGGCGTCGATGTTCATATAGGTGGTCATGCCGACCGCGCGACCTGTCTGATCCAGCACGGCGAAGGGGGCCATTTTGCCGCTCTGTTGCAGGGCAAGGCGACGGCTGATTTCGGCTCCGATATCCTGCGGTGCGGGCACTGTCGTGTACCACAGCCGGTGCAGGTCACCGTCGGCGGCGGCTTCTGCCAGATCGCTGGCGTGATCGGGCAGAAGCGGGGTGAGGTTGACGGTCTTGCCCGTCAGCGGCAGGGGAGACGCCCACATGGTTGCGCACCTTTGATCTGAAACATCCGACCCAGAGATGCAGAAAAGGTGGCCCTGTGGTAAGGGCCACCTTTGGATTTTTCGATCAGGCCAGATTGGACCGGTCTGCCAGGCCTGACTTATCAGGCCTGATGGGGGGTGATCAGCCAAACACCTTGGTCAGGGCCACATCCACCGCGTCGGTGATCTTGTCCACGTCTTCCGGCGTGACGATCAGCGCGGGGCTGAAGCACAGGGTGTTGTTCTTGCCCGGAATGGAGCGGTTGGTCACACCGATGATGACGTTCTGATTGCCACATTCAGCCACAACCGCCTGCGCCAGTTTCTCGTCCACCGGTTCCTTGGTCTCGCGGTCAGCGACCAGTTCGGCGCCGAGGAACAGACCCTTGCCGCGGACATCGCCGATGACCTGATGTTTCTCCATCAGCGCCTCGAGGTTGGCCTTCATCCGCGCGCCCATGGCGGTGCAATTGTCGAGCAGGTTCTCGTCCTCGATGATCTGCATATTGACCAGCGCGGCCGCAGGGCCGGCGGTGCAGCCGCCAAAGGTGGAGATATCGCGGAAGTAGTTCATCGGATCACTGGCGTCATCCTTGAACATGTTGAAGACCTCCTCGGTGGTGACAAGGCAGGCAATCGCGGCATAGCCGGAGGCCACACCTTTGGCCATGGTCACGAAATCAGGCTGGATGCCGTAGTGCTGATAGCCGAACCAGGTGCCGGTGCGGCCAACGCCACAGACCACTTCGTCGATGTGCAAGAGGATGTCGTACTGTTTGCAGATCTCCTGCACGCGCGGCCAGTAGCCTTCGGGCGCCTCAATGACGCCGCCGCCTGCGGTCACCGGTTCAAGGCAGAGCGCGCCGACGGTGTCGGGGCCTTCGCGCAGGATGACCTCTTCGATCAGGTTGGCGGCGGCAATGCCGAACTCCTTGCCGGAGAGATGCTCCAGACCGAGCTCGTGCTTGCGGTACTCCATGCAGTGGGGAACCTTCACGAAATCGGGCGCGAAGGGGCCGTATTGCATATTGCGCTCTTCCTGACCGCCTGCGGACATCGTCGCGAGGGTCGAGCCGTGGTAGTCGCGGTCGCGGTAGAGGATCTTGGTTTTCTTGCCGCCGTATTTCTTGTGCGCGATCTGGCGCACCATCTTGAAGGCTTTCTCATTCGCCTCGGAGCCGGAGTTGTTGTAATAAACCCGGCTCATCCCCGGCATTTTCGAGATCAGCTTCTCGGCGAACAGTGCACCGGGGATGGACCCTGCCGACTGGGCAAAATAGCAGAGTTTCATCAGCTGATCGTAGACCGCCTTGGCGATCTCCTCGCGGCCATAGCCGACGTTGACGGTCCAGACACCGCCAGAGACGGCATCGAGCCATTCCTTGCCGTTCTGGTCCCAGACCCGCATACCCTTGCCCTCGACGATGATGCGGGGGTCGTTTTCCTCAAACGGTTTGTGCTGGATCAGGTGATGCCAGACGTTGGCCTTGTCGGCGGCGATGACCCGGCTCAGGTCGTTTTCATTGAACGTGCCATCCATGACATGCCCTTTCCAAGTTGTTCGAAAATGCGATCCGCCACCGGTCGGCTGGCCAGACTCGCCCTGTCACTACGAAACGCTATAATTACGTTTTGCTCTAGGTCCAGTTGTCGGCGCAATTTAGCTCCAGACGCGGAGCTGGCGGATGAGTTCTGTAAAAAACATATGTTCTGGAATTGCCGGATTGAGAACGTGTGTTGTTATGCGCCAGATCGGTGCAGGACACAGGCGGAGCGACGCGTTGACGACATATCATCTGATGGTGGCCCCCAATGGGGCACGGCGGCAGCAGGCGGATCATGCAGCGCTGCCACTGCGTACGGCGGAGATTGCCGCGACGGCGGCGGCCTGTCAGCGCGCCGGGGCGGATGCGCTGCATCTGCATGTGCGCGACCGGGACGGGGGGCATTCGCTGGATGCCGCGCGCTACCGGGAGGCGATGGCGGCGGTGGCCGAGGCCGCGCCGGGCATGGCGATCCAGATTACCACCGAGAGTGCCGGGATTTTTGACGTGGCCGATCAGCTGGCCTGTCTGGAGACGCTGCGCCCGGCGGCGGCCTCGATCTCGGTGCGGGAGCTGGCACGCGATGCGGATCTGGCGGCGCGGGCCTATGCGATCTGCGCCGAGGCCGGGACACAGGTGCAGCATATCCTATACGGTGCCGACTGCATTGCGGAGTTGCGCCGGGCCTATGAGCGCGGGGATGTTCCGGCGCAAATGCGGTCCGCGATCTTTGTGCTTGGCCAATACGCGCCGCCGCGTCTGGCCCATCCGTCGGAGCTGCGTCCGTTTCTGGCGGCAACTGCGGATCTGGATCTGGACTGGGGACTCTGCGCTTTTGGCCATAGGGAACATGATTGCCTGCTGGCGGGGCTTGAGGCCGGGGGGCGGCTGCGGATCGGGTTTGAAAACAATACCCAGGCTGCGGACGGTTCGGAGTATTCTGACAACGCGGCCTCTGTCGCGGCTTTTGTCGAACGTGCCGGTGCGGCGGGGCATCTGCCTTGTGCGCGCTCTGTTTTCAATGATCAAGGAGCTCAGCCATGAGCCATGTTTTTCCGCGCCACACCAAGGCCAATCTGCCCACTGCCGTTGGGGGCGATGGCTGTTATCTGATTGATGCCAATGGCAAACGCTATTTCGATGGCTCCGGCGGCGCGGCGGTGTCCTGTCTGGGGCATTCCGATGCCGAGGTGATTTCAGCCGTGCAGGCGCAGGTGGGCCAGCTGGCCTTTGCCCATACCGGGTTCATGACCTCGGAACCGGCCGAGGCGCTGGCGGATCTGTTGATTTCACAGGCGCCGGGGGATCTGGACCGGGTCTATTTCGTCTCTGGCGGATCCGAGGCGACCGAGGCCGCGATCAAGCTGGCGCGGCAGTATCATCTGGAGCGCGGCGACAGCGCGCGGCGTCACGTGATCGCGCGCAGGCAGAGCTATCACGGCAACACGCTGGGGGCGCTGGCGGCGGGCGGCAATGAATGGCGACGCCAGCAGTTTGCGCCGCTGCTGATTGATATTTCGCATATCGCGCCCTGCTATGAATATGTCGATCGGGGCGACGGCGAGCGCAGCTATGACTATGGCCAGCGTGTCGCCAATGAGCTGGAGGCGGAGATCCTGCGGCTTGGGCCCGAGACGGTCATGGCCTTCATGGCGGAGCCTGTGGTGGGGGCGACATCCGGCGCGGTGCCTGCGGTTGAGGGCTATTTCAAGCGTATCCGCGAAATCTGCGACCAATATGGCGTGTTGCTCATTCTGGATGAGGTGATGTGCGGGATGGGGCGCACTGGGCATCTGTTTGCCTGCGAGGCGGATGGTGTCGCGCCCGATATCCTCTGTATCGCCAAGGGGCTGGGCGCTGGCTATCAGCCGATTGGCGCGATGCTGTGCAGCCGCCGGATCTATGACGCCATTGAGGGCGGCAGCGGGTTTTTCCAGCACGGCCACACCTATATCGGGCACCCGGTGGCAACGGCGGCGGGGCTGGCAGTGGTGCGGGCGCTGCTGGATCGCGGGCTGGTGCAGCGCAGCGCCGAGATGGGCGAGACATTGCATGGCGCATTGGTCGAGGCCTTTGGCCAGCATCCTCATGTTGGCGATCTGCGCGGGCGCGGGTTGTTCCGCGGGATCGAGCTGGTGGCCGACCGGGAGAGCAAGACGCCCTTTGATCCCGGCCTCGGTCTTGCGGGCAAGCTGAAGAAGGCCGCGTTCGAGGCCGGGCTGATCTGCTATCCGATGGCGGGCACGCGGGATGGGCGCAACGGCGATCATATCCTGCTCGCGCCGCCCTTCATCCTGACGCAGGATCAGATCGGCGAGATCACTGTCAAGCTGAAGATTGCGCTGGCGCAGGTTCTGCCTGCTTCGGGCTCTGGAACCGGGTGAGATCGCGGGCGACTCGGGCGTTTGGCGATCACGTTGGTGGGCCGTAGCCGGATTGTGCAGGTTTTGATCGGCGGACTGGCAGGTTTTGAGATCATTCCGTGAAAAGAATGATGTGCTCACGCAGTATATGAGTGATGTTTCTTCATATCTTCTTGGTAGTATCTCTGCATAACTCCAAGAGGACCGATCAAATGACCACAGATATCGCCCCTGCCAACCTTCTTGATCGCTTTCGCGCATCACTTGCCGGGGCGGATTGTCTGGAGCGCCTGCGTGCGGGTGTCATTGGTGAAGGGGCCGAGCTGCCGGGGCCAAATGGGCCGGTCAAGATGATCTACGCCGATTATGTCGCCTCTGGCCGCGCCCTGCGGCAGGTTGAGGACTTCGTTCTGGCGGAGGTGCTGCCGTTTTATGCCAACAGTCACACCGAGGCGTCTTATTGCGGCAGCTTCATGACCCGGCTGCGTGGCGCGGCACGGCAGACGATTGCGCGGATCTGCGGCGCCGATGATCGCTTTGCCACGGTGTTTACCGGATCGGGTGCAACGGCGGGTCTGAACCGGCTGGTGCATCTGCTGGGGGTGTCCGGCGCGGTGGCGGCGGGGCAGCGGCCGCTGGTGATCCTTGGCCCTTATGAGCATCACTCAAACATCCTGCCCTGGCGCGAAAGCGGCGCCGAGGTGGTGGAGATTGCCGAAGCGGCCGAGGGTGGGCCGGACATGGCGGAGCTGGAGGCGGTCTTGCAGGGGGCGGCAGGCGGCGACCGCCTGATCGTGGGGGCGTTTTCAGCGGCCTCCAACGTGACGGGGATTGTCACCGACACCGATGCGGTCAGCCGGTTGCTGCGCCGGTACGGCGCGCGGGTGGTCTGGGATTATGCGGGCGGTGGCCCCTATCTGCCGATGGATATGGCGGCGGGCACCGATGCCGAGAAGGATGCGATTGTATTTTCCGCCCATAAATTCCTGGGCGGGCCGGGGGCATCCGGCGTGATGATCCTGCGCAAGGCGGCAGTGGCCAGCACACGCCCGACGCTGCCCGGTGGCGGCACGGTGAAATTCGTCTCGCCCTGGCAGCATGACTACGCCGAGGATCTTGCCGCCCGAGAAGAGGCCGGCACGCCCAATGTGGTGGGCGATATCCGCGTCGCGCTCTGCCTGCTGGTCAAGGAGGCGATGGGTCAGGCGTTTATGGACCGGCGGCAGGAAGAGCTGCGCCAGCGGGCGCTGGCGGCCTGGCAGGGTCTGCCCAATCTGCAAATCCTTGGCAATCCGAACGCCAAGCAGAAGCTGCCGATCTTTTCGTTTCAGGTGCAGGACCCCGAGACCGGCGCGCCGATCCACCAGCAGCTGTTCACCCGGATGCTGTCGGATCACTATGGCGTTCAGGCCCGCGGCGGCTGCGCCTGTGCCGGACCTTACGCGCATCGGCTGCTGAACATCGGGCAGGTGCAGTCCCGCGCCATGCGGGCGGCCATTCTGGGTGGCAAGGAGATCGAGAAGCCGGGTTGGACGCGGCTCAACTTCTCCGCCACGCTGAGCGATGAGAAAGCCGATGCGATCATCCATGCGGTGCGGGACCTGGCGCAGGATCCGCAACGGTTCTGCGAGGGCTATAACGTCGATGTCTCTACCGCGCGCTTTGCGCCGAAGGTGGCATAATGTGCCGTCTGCTCGCCTGGAACGGGGCCCCGCGCTATCTTGAGGATCTGGTCTTCGTACCGGAACATTCGCTGGTGCATCAGTGCCGTAACGCGCTGATCTGCAAGACGCCGATCAATGCTGATGGGTTTGGTATGGCCTGGTATTCGGACCGGCCCGAACCCTGTCTGTACAAGGATACCCATCCGGCCTGGTCCGATCCAAATCTGGCGCAGATTTCGCGCCACACCAAGACCGGGCTGTTTCTGGCGCATGTGCGCGCCTCGACCGGGACGGCGACCTCGCGCAACAACTGCCATCCGTTTGCCAGTGGCAAATGGAGCTTCATGCACAATGGTCAGGCCGGCGGGCATATGATGTTCCGCAAGCGGCTGGACACGATGATCCCGGATGCTTTCTACGATCACCGTCTGGGCGGCACCGAGAGTGAGGCGATTTTCCTGATCGCGCTTGGGCTTGGCCTTGATGAGGATCCGATTGGCGCGGTGGCGGCGGCGGTACAGCAGGTCGAAGCGGTGTCGCGCGATCATGGCACCACGCCGCATATGCGGTTTGGCGCCTGCTGGTCCGATGGCACCCGGCTTTTTGCGGCGCGCTATGCCTCTGATCAATACGCACCGAGCCTCTATTACCGGATCTACGATGAGGGGGTGATTGTCACCTCCGAGCCGCTGGACAGCGACACCCGGAACTGGATCGAGGTGCAGCCGAACCGTGCGCTGGTCGTCGAAGGGGGGCGGGTTGTCGAGCTGCCGTTCACGGCGGCGCTGGCGGCGTAGCCATCCGGGCGGGTCAGAGCGGGGGCTCTGACGGGTCTCAGATCTTGCCTGTAGCTGAGCCTTTGACCGGGCTATTGACTGGCCCCTAAACTGGGCCTCTGCCCGCCCTCCGATATATCAGGGGGATCGCGGGAAGAGGCCGGTTGACTATCCCTACGATGCAGCGCAACCCTGTGGCGAAAATGGACGGGGATAGCTGAGCCGCCCGGCAGGGGTGGTCCGGCGCCCGGACCTGTGTCGGAGGAACCATGTCGCGTGAGGGATCACCCACCTACCCGTTGATCCGAAATGTCGGGCTGTCCGGTATGCTGGTCAGCTTTGGCGATCAGCTGGATGAGGCCACCAATCGCGCCACGCTGGCCTTTCGCGGTGCGGTCGACGATCTGGCGCTGAGCGGTGTGGTGGAAACCGCGACATCGCTGGCCTCGGTCTTTGTGCGGTTTGACCCGGCAGAGCTGCCGCATGAGCGTTTGCACGCGGCACTGGCGGATCTGTTGCAGACACGGGACTGGCGCGAAGCGCCCTTGCCGCAGGGGCGGCGGTTCTGGCGGGTGCCCACGGTCTATGGGACCGAGCTTGCGCCGCAGCTGGCCGAGGCGGCGGATCTGGCGGGCCTGAGCGAACAGGCGGCAATTGACGAGCTGGGCGCGGCGCGGGTCAGGGTGCTGACCATCGGATTTGCCCCCGGGCAGCCCTATCTGGGCACTTTGGGCGAACACTGGGACATCCCGCGCCAGAGCGAAGTCACCCCTCAGGTGCCGGTCGGGGCGCTGGTGCTTGCGATCCGCCAGTTCGTCCTGTTTTCGACCGCGTCACCGACCGGCTGGCGCCATGTCGGGCAGACTGGCCTGACGCTGTTTCAACCCGAAGCCGCCGATCCATTTGCGCTGCGCGCGGGGGATGAGTTGCAGTTTGAACCGGTCGGAACGGCCGAGTTCCTGCGTCTGCGCGAGACCGGTGCGCCGCAGGGCGGGGCCATTGTCAGCGAGGTTTCGGCATGAGAGCGCTGCGGGTTCTGCGGATCGGTCCCTCCTGCACGGTGCAGGACGGCGGACGGGTTGGCTATATCGGGCAGGGGCTGTCGCAGGGCGGCGCGGCGGATCGGCTGGCGCTCGCCGAGGGCGCGGCGCTGCTGCGGCAGGATGCCGGGTTGGCGGCGCTGGAGATGGCCGGCATGGGCGGGCTGTTCGAGGCAACCGAACCCATGCGGATTGCTCTGACCGGCGCCGAGATGCAGGCTACGCTGGATGGTGCGCCGCTGGTCTGGAACGGCTCGCACAGAATTGAACCGGGGCAGCGGCTGGAAATTGGCGCGGCCCGGCGCGGCGTCTATGGCTATCTGCATCTGGGCGGCGGATTGGCCACACCACAGCGGCTGGGCGGACGGTCGACGCATCTGGTGGCAGCCCTTGGCGCGCCGCTGGCCGAGGGCGATATCCTGCCGGTTGGCGAGGAGACGACGCCGGCGGCGCGGCGGGTGACCGGGCTTTGCCTTGATGTGGCGGATCGGTTCTCCGGCGGCGAGCTGCGGCTGGTCGAGAGTTTCCAGTCCGATCTTTTTGACCCGGCGGTGCGTCGGCGCTTTGCCGAGACGCCGTTCACGCCGGGGCGGCGCGCCAGCCGCATGGCGCTGCAACTGATGTCCGAGGGCGAGGGATTTGCCGCAGCGGGGCAGCTGAACGTGCTGTCGGAGATCATCGTGCCGGGCGATGTGCAGATGACCGGCGATGGCCGCCCGTTCCTGCTGCTGCGCGAGGCGCAGACCACCGGCGGCTATCCCCGGATCGGTACGGTTCTGCCCTGCGATCTGTCGCGGGCGGTTCAGGCGGCGGCTGGGGCTGTGCTGCGGTTTCGCTGGGTGTCGCTGGCCGAAGGGCTGGTGCAGCAGGCGGCGCATGACGCGGCGCTGGCGCGGCTTCCCTCTGCCTGCCGACCGTTGCTACGCGATCCGGCTGATATGGCTGACCTTCTGTCCTATCAGTTGATTGGTGGCGTGGTTTCCGCCGCAGCGGATCCTTTTGAACCCCGAGATGAGCCTGGAGCCGAGACATGAGCAAAACCGTCGATCTGAACGCCGATATGGGCGAAAGCTTTGGACCTTGGACGATGGGCGATGATGCAGCCCTGCTTGACGTGGTCTCCTCGGCCAATATTGCCTGCGGGTTTCATGCGGGCGACGCGGATGTGATGGCCGCGACCATGGCGCTGGCGCGGGATCATGGCGTCGGGATCGGCGCGCATCCCGGTTTCGATGATCTTCAGGGGTTTGGCCGCCGCAAGATGCAGGTGCCGCAGGATACGCTGGCCAATCTGATCCGCTATCAACTGGCGGCGGCGCAGGGCATGGCGCGGGCAGCGGGCACCGAGGTGCGCCATCTGAAGCTGCATGGCGCCCTGTCGAATATGGCCTGCGTCGATCACGGCATGGCGCGGACCTGCTATGAGGCGGCGCTGGATCTGGACCCGGATCTGATCATCATGGTGCTGGCCGCCACCGCCATGGAGGAGGTGGTGCGCGAGCTGGGCTGCAACTGGTGCGGTGAGATCTTTGCCGACCGGGCCTATAATGACGATGGCACGCTGGTGGACCGGTCGCTGCCCGGCGCGGTGATCCATGACCCGGAGATTGCGGGACCGCGGATCCTGAAGATGGTCGAGGAAGGCGCGATCATCACGGAGAGTGGCGCCCGCATTCCCACGGCCATCGACACCATCTGCCTGCATGGCGACACGCCCACGGCGGTGCAGCTGGCCCGTTCGGTGCGCCAGTCGCTCTCTGATGGTGGAATCGCTATCCGTGCCTTTGAGGGCCGACGCGGTTAGGCAGGGTGATGTGAAATTGGATGTGAATAATTTTGATGTATATCAGGATTTTATGTCGCTGATTATATAAATTGGATGTTGGAGCCTATTCCAATCGCCGATTTCTGGAGTAAACCTGTGGCAGCCCATCCCTGTATCAGGTCCCTGCCATGCCTCTTCGTCTGTTCTCGACCCGCTCACGCCCCATAAATCTGGGCCCTTTTCCGATGGAGCGGTTGCAGCCCGGGGTGATGCCGGATCTGACGGCGGTGCCGCCATTTCAACGGCTGAGTTTTGCCCGGCCCGATATGCCTGCCTCTATCGTCAATGCGATGGGCGAATATCAGGCGATGATGGATGCGATCCGCGACGGGCTGGTCAACAAGGCGCAGGCTGACTGCCCGGGCGATCCGCAGGAGCGGGCCGATCATATCAAGGCCTTTGGCTATTTCAGCGATGCGGCGATGGTGGGGATCGGGCCGATGCCTGCCTCTGCCCGGCTGCACGTGCCTTATCGCAACCCCGATATCGACCGTCTGGCCCACGACCTGAAGACCCGCCAGACCAAGACGCTGGCCTCTGGCATCGACATGATCATGGCGGATCTGCGCGATGCGATGGAGGCGCCGCCGACCACTATCGGCGATCACACCCATTCGATTGTGTTCCTGTACGACATGCCGCGCGACCCGCGCCCGGAGGAGGTGGGCTGCGACTGGCTGGAGGGGGCCGAGCGGCACCGCGCCTGTCTGCGGGCCTCGGAGACGGCGGTGGTGCTGGCGAATTACATCCGTCTGCTGGGCTGGGATGCCAAGGCGCATACCGGTACGTCGGCGGATGTGGATCTCAATCAGCTGACCGTTGCGGCGGGGCTTGCGACGGTTGAGGATGGCAAGCTGGTGAACCCCTATCTGGGGACGCGGTTTGGCGTTGCGGTTGTGACCACCGATTTCGACATGGCGCAGGACAAGCCGCTGTTGCCGCAGGATCTGCAACCGGTGATGCAGGTGAAGGGGCCGAAATGGTGGCTGGGGATCGGGTCCGAACGCTCAGCGCTGAATGGCGACCCCTTTGCCCGCCGCGATTTCCGCGATGGCCCGCATCCGTTTGAAACGCTGAAGCGGGTGGAGGATCCCACCACCTATATTGACGAGGCGCGGGTGGCGCGGGTGCCCAAACGCGCCGACATGTTTGCCCGCAGCCAGTTCGGCGATATGGGCAAGACCAATCAGCAGGCCGCAACTGGCGGGTTCTATGTGCGCAAGGCGGCGCCTTCGATGGCGCAGCGGCGGATGCTGGGGGCCTTTGTGCTGTTGCAGGATGGTGCGCCGGCCACGCAGGCACCGCGCCCCACGGATGCGGAGCGCAATGCGGCCAACATCAAGGCGGCGAGCTATTGGCTGGGGATTGATGCGGTGGGGATCAGCCGCTGCCCGGAGTGGACCTGGTACAGCCATGACGCCACCGGCGCAGAGATCCACCCGGAGCATGATCAGGCGATTTCAATGATTGTCGATCAGGGCTTTGACACCACCGAGGGCACCTCGGGGGACGACTGGATTGCAGTGGCGCAGTCCATGCGGGCCTATCTGCGGTTTTCGTTGCTGGGCGGTGTGATTGCGCGCCAGATCCGCAACCTTGGCTACAAGGCGAAGGCCCATACGGTGATGGATGGCGAGGTATTGCAACCGCCGCTGCTGCTGTTGTCGGGACTGGGGGAGGTGAGCCGGATTGGTGAGGTGATCCTGAATCCCTTCCTTGGGCCGCGTCTGAAATCCGGTGTGGTCACCACCGATATGCCGATGGCGCATGACAAGCCGATCGATTTTGGCCTGCAGGCGTTTTGCGAGGCCTGCAACAAATGTGCGCGCGAATGCCCGTCGGGCGCCATCACCGCGGGGCCGAAGCTGATGTTCAATGGCTATGAAATCTGGAAGTCGGACAGTCAGAAATGCACCACCTACCGGATCACCACGCCCGGCGGGGCGATGTGCGGGCGGTGTATGAAAACCTGCCCCTGGAATCTGGAGGGGATATTCAAGGAAAAACCCTTCCGCTGGGCGGCGATGAATATGCCAGCGGCGGCGCCTGCGCTGGCGCGGCTGGATGACATGGTCGGCAATGGCGAGATGAACCCGGCCAAGAAATGGTGGTGGGATCTGGAGCTGGAAGAGGACGGCGGCTATCGCCCGACGCGCCACCCGGTCAATGCGCGCGCGCTGCAAAAGGATCTGGATCTGCGCTATGAGGATCAGACGCTGGCGGTTTACCCCGCGCATCTGGCGCCGCATCCCTGGCCCTATCCGTTTCCTATGGACCGGGAGGCGGGGATCGAGGCCTATCAGGCGATGATCACCGCCGAGGAATACAAGGAACGGCGCGCCCGCGGCGAGACCGGCGATTGGGATCACATCTATACAAATGACAGCGACAGCCCGGTTCTGCGGGTGGAGGTGTCGAATGTCGATGTGATGAGCGATGGCGTCACCAAGTACGAGTTCCAGAGCCTCGACGGCAGCCCCTTGCCCGAATGGACGGCGGGGGCGCATCTGGACATCGTGGTGGCACCGGAGTTCCTGCGCCAGTATTCCATGTCCGGTGACCCGGCGGATCGGTCGAAATATCAGATCGGGGTGTTGCGCGAGGATGTGGGGCGAGGGGGATCGAAGCTGCTCCACCGGATTTTCACTAAGGGACGGCGGGTCTTTATCTCCAAACCGATCAACCATTTCCCACTGGTGGAGGAGGCCAGCCGCAGTTTCCTGATGGGGGGCGGAATTGGTGTCACGCCGATGATTGCGATGGCGCATCGTCTGCATGCGTTGGGACAGCCGTTTGAGCTGCATTACTCCGTCCCCTCGCGCAAGGATGCAGGCTATCTCGACGATCTTGCAGCGATGCGCTGGGCGGACAATGTGCGGGTGCATGTCTCGGATGAGGGTAGCCGCGCCGATCTGGACCAGCTGCTGGCAGGGTATCAGGACGGCTGGCATGTCTACACCTGCGGGCCGGATCGCTACATGAGTGGGGTGATGGAGGCAGCAGAGCGTCAGGGCTTCCCTGAGGAGGCGCGCCATCTTGAGTATTTCTCGGTGCCGGAGGTGCCGGAGTATGAAAACCACGACTTCACGCTGAAGCTGGCGCGCTCGGGGCGTGAGGTGTTGGTGCCTGCGGAGAAAACTGCCACCGATGTGCTGGCGGAGAACGGCATTCATATTGATGTGAAATGTTCCGACGGCATCTGTGGTGTTTGCAAATGCGGGCTGGTTTCAGGCGAGGTGGAACACCGCGATTTCGTGCTGTCCAAGGCGCAGCGCAAGGGCGCGGTGATCCTGTGCCAGTCACGGGCCGCAGAAAAGGGCGGCGTGATCGAGGTGGATCTCTGAGCGCTGCGCGGAGGCGTCAGCCGGCCGCAAATAAAACGGGCCGCGCGTGACGTCGCGCGGCCCGTATCGCGCTGGTAGGTCGCGGTTTAGCTGTCCCTTGCGGCCTTCATCTCGCCTGCGCGGATCAGGGCTGTGGCCAGCGCGCTTTCGGAGATCGGTTTTTGCACAATCGGGCAGGGCGGGTAGATATCGACGATATCCTGCACCTCGCCATAGCCGGTGGTCAGCACAAAGGGGATGCCCTGCCGGGCCAGCTCCTCGGCCACCGGCACCGATTGTTCGGAGCCGAGATTGACGTCCAGCACCGCATATTCAAAGCCGCCCTCCGCCAGTGCGTCCAGCGCCTTGCCGACGGAGGAGGCGCTGGCGACCTCGAAGAAACCCATATCTTCGAGCATTGCGGTAAGATCCATGGCGATGATGAAACTGTCCTCAACCACCAGCGCCTTGCCCTGAAGCTGCGCGGCCTGTTGGGCCGGATCCACCATGATGGTGGTCTTGGCGACAGTTGTCTCATCGACGATCTTGTGCAGGTAGAGGGTGGGAATGCGGAACGATGCCTCAAGACCTGTGGTCTTGTACTGGATCTTGGCATCGCCCTTCAGCTCATGCGGGATGGAATTCTCCACGATCGAGGAGCCAAATCCGCGCCGCGAGGGAGGGGCAACCGGTGGCCCGCCCCGTTCGACCCAGTCGATCAGAAGCGCGCCGCTGTCTTCTTCCTTCAGGGTGATGATGACCCGGCCCACCCCGTTGCTGAGCGCGCCGTGCTTGACGGAGTTTGTGGTCAGCTCATGCAGGACAAGCGCCAGCGTGGTGAACGCCGTCGGCGAGATCAGCGCGTCAGGACCGTTGATCACCACCTCACCAGGACGCCCGGTGCTATAGGCCTCCAGTTCACAGGTTATAAGGGCGCGCAGAGAGGCGGGCTCCCATTGTTCGCTGGTCAACTGGTCATGGGCGCGTGCCAGAGAATGGATGCGGCCATCAAGATTGTCGGTAAATTCGGTCAGCGTGAGCGCCGTTCCCTTGGTCTGGGTGACCAGCCCGCGCATCAGGTTGAGGATATTGCGGACCCGGTGGTTGAGTTCGGAGATCAGCAATTGCTGCTGTTCCTCGGCCCGCGCCCGTTCGGCATTGGCGGCCTCGGTCACCTTGAGGAAGATTTCCAGCAGCACGGTGCGCAGCAGATTGGCACTGTGAAGGGCTTCCTCTGTCCAGGGGACACTGCGCCATTCCACGGTTTCCTGCCAGGCCTCAAAGCTCTTGCGCGGGGTAAGGCGCACGCCATTGGGGCCGACCTCCATCGGTTTGGTCGGATCCCCCGCCCATTCCACGGTCTGCGAGATCTTGCGCCGACACAGGATCAGATAGTCGCGCGGGCGTTTGGAGATCGGGATCGCCAGAATGCCTGCGCAGCGGTCGATGTAGTCGCGTGCGGGTTCGTGAAGGCTCTCCAGCTGGTTGGTGGAAAAGGCGGTTGTGCCGATGGTCAGATCCAGCATCCGCGCCAGCGACCGGGTTTCCTCGGCGGTCGGGGTGAGGCCGGTGGCCTGGAAGTCGCCATCTGAGTAGAGCACCAGCCCGTCATGCGGGATCACGTCCTGAATATCCTCGGACACCGATATCAGGCTGTCCTTGAACGGGCGGCCATCCGCCAGCATCGCCATCAGCTGCGTTTGCAGCCGGTTCATGTTCTTTTCTTCGCGGCTGCGCTGCTTGGTCTCGAACTGGCTCAGCTCATAGGAGAAGACATGGGCAAACATCTCGATCGCCGTGCGGCGCTCATAATCAATGTAGCGTGGGCGATTGTGGTGGCAGGCAAACAGCCCCCAAAGCTCGCCATCCTTCATGATCGACACCGACATCGAGGCGCGCACGCCCATGTTGCGCAGATATTCCAGATGGATCGGCGACACGGCGCGCGTCACCGCCAGCGACAGGTCCAGCGGGGCGCCGTCGATCTTGAAGGCGGGGGTGATCGGTGATCCGGCATCATCCACATCCGCAATCAGCCGCAGCAACGAGCGTTTGTAGAGCGCGCGTGCCTGAACCGGGATATCGGAGGCGGGAAAGAACATGTTTTCGTATTTCTTGGTCCGGTCGCTGCGCACCTCGGCAATGACCTGGCCGGACTGATCGGGCTGGAACTGATAGACCATCACGCTGTCGAAACCGGAAAGCGCCTGCAGGCCCCGTGCCGCCCCCTGCGCCAGTCGGGCGATGCCCTCATCGCGGCGCAGCTGCGAGAAATGCGGATAGATCTCCGACATCACATCGCGCTCGCTGCGGTCGAACTTCGGTTCGAACTCCACCACCAGATGGCGCCCGCTCTGATGGATACTGATATCAAAGGCCTGAACGCCGGTCTTCAGCGGGATGTTGAAAAAGCGCAGGCTGCTGTCCGGGGCTTCCAAGGCGCCCAGATTGCGGCGAATGCGGCCGAAGGCCGCCTCGGTGATCAGCCCTGCCAGCGATTGGCCGATGGCCTCCTCAGCCGCGATGCCCAGGATTTCCTGCAGGTTCTCCGAAGCATGCTGCACGATCCAATCGGTCGATAAGGCGATCAGCCCGCCATAGGATTGCACCCGGCCCAGTTGATGAATGGGTTCGCGATCGCAGTTGGTCAGGGTCGTGGTGGAAACGGTTTGTTCCAAAGCCATTATACAGGCCCTTTTTATTGGGATGTTATCAATATCATGCGCGCTGTCCGATCCGCGCAGTCTTCTCAGCAGTCTTATATATCAAGCGGGTAATTCAATCGGCGTGGTGCCGAACGGTGTAAGCCGGGCGGCGGTCTGGAAAAGGTCAAACCCCTTGCGGGTATCCGCCACGATCCGATGCGCCAGCGCGCCATCGGGGGGGAGGTGATCCAGATCATCGCATGTTGCCCGCCATGGCGCCAGATGGTCGCGCGGTCTGAAATAGTCAGGCAGCTCCCCCGGTCCTGCGGCATCGCTCAGGCGGCGGCGCAGCACCTCATTGCCCATGCGCGAGCCAAGCACCAGATAGTCGACGGCTGTGGGGTGCAGCTCTGGCGTATCCGCTGCAATGACGGCCGGCTGTCTCCCGATGGCGGCGCAATCCGCGCGCAGGGCGTCGATCAGCGCTGCCAGCAGCGGGCTGGCGCGACCGGTCTGGCCGCCGCTGGTCCGCGATAGCGCGCAGAGCGCAGTATGCTGACAGCTGAGAAACCAGGCGAGATGGGGCAGGGGGCTTTCGTGAAACGGGGCAAAGGCCCGCTCTGCCGCGTCATGTTCCACACGGGTGATCCGGCGCAGCATGTGGCGGAAACCGTCATTCGTCGCACGCGCTCCGTCTTGGCCGGGGGCAGGTGCCGGGGGGGCTGCTGACGCACGGCTCTCCGCCGCTCGCTGCGCGGACTGGGATAGGGGAAGGTCTCTCATCGTCTCTTGTCGTGGTTCCGCGATTGCGCTGTTGATTCCGTGGCAGCCCAGGCATCAGCGGGCCCGGGCTGGTCGTGCCTTCCATCGCAGTCGGCGGGCGATGAGGAGGACATTGACCAGTGTTCTGACCGATGCCGCCCCGCCCCGGCTGCGGCTCCACCAAAGCCTATGATGGTGCGACGACACAAGCCATAGTCTTTATAGTGACCTCGCGGCGCGGGTCGATTTTGCGAGCCGGGGGCCGCGGCGTGGACTTTTTACGCTGAGAGTCCCGCGCTCGGGGCGCGTGACGCGCTGAGACACCGAGTCGGATGAGCGCGAGTCGGCAGGCGTTTAGTGGTCCCGGGCGTGCGTACCTCTATATATAGATTTGAGCAGGGGGATCTTTGGTGATCGCGCCTGCGGTTGCGGGCCGAATGGATCACGGAAGCTGGGTTAATCTGTCGAATATGGATGTGTAACAGTATGATATTGCTTGATAATATGACTTTTTGCCGGAAACTTCATGAAAATGTCAAAAAACCGCTTGCGGCCATGCTTAACTGGCCTTAGAACCCCCTTCA